>JAVVGB010000005.1:0-44542 GCA_032249315.1 Thermoproteota archaeon | reverse complement strand
CACCAATATCGTAATTAATTTCATATTCTAATAAGAATACTCTTGGTTTTAACCATGAATTAATATTCCTTCTTATTATTCGTTTTATTAAATAAAGCATAAAATTATTTACCTTTTCCTAATCTAATATGAGCCTGAGCAAGATGTCCAGCAGCTAAAGCTGCTAATAATGATATTTCTCCTGCTAATGCTGTAGCAGCGATTATTTCAGCAAATTTTTTAGCATTCAATCCAGATTCTTTTCCCCCTTCACATCCTAAAATCCTAAGATTTTCTCTTTGGGTAGGTAATCCTGTCCCCCCTCCTACAGTACCTATTTCTAATGAGGGCAAATATACCGAAACATACAAATTCTCTTCCTCATCAACTTCTGCATAACTTATTCCCATAGCTGATTCGGTTATTTGTGCTGCATCTTGTCCTGTTGCTAAGAAAATTGCAGCTATAATATTAGCTATATGAGCATTTAAACCATATGCATGAGCAAATGCGCTTGCTAATATATTTTTCTTAAAAGCAACTTCTTGTGCTTCTTCAGGAGTAGTTTTAAGTTTATCTTTAACTATATCTCTTGGTATTGTTACTTCTGCTAACACTGTTTTACCCCTACCTAATAGCCAATTTATAGCTCCAGGTTTTTTATCGGTGCATAAATTACCGCTTAAAGCTATTAATTTAGCTTCTTTAAAATTCTCCATAATGTATTTACAAGCTCTTTCTGTAGCAATGGTTACCATATTCATTCCCATCGCATCCCCTGTTTGGGCTTCAAATCTTAACCAAACATTTCTTCCTATTATCCATGGATGGATATTTATTAATTTTAAATGCCTAGAACCTTCTTCAAATTTTATTTTAATTTCTTCAAATTTTTCTTTTACCCATTGAACAAATCTTACAGCTTCTGATATATTTTTTACTTTAAATAAAGGAGCCCTTGTCATTTTATCATAAAGTATTTTTGTATTAGCTCCCCCAGAAGCTGTAATTACAGAGCATCCTCTGTTAATACTTGCTACCAATGCTCCTTCAGTTGTAGCTAATGGCACATAAAATAATCCGTTTGCATATTCACCATTAATTTTTAATGGTCCTGCAATACCTACTGGAATTTGGACACATCCTATCGCATTTTCAATATTTCTGTTTAAAGTTTGATTTAAATCTATTGAATACTTACCTAAATATTCCAGCTTAATATTCAATTCTTTTTCTAAAAATCTTCTTCTAATTTCAGAAGCCTTATTTACATCATTATTCGTAAATTTTTCTATCTCATAAAGTTTAACTAAGCCTGATCTAACTTTTTCTAGCAACTCTGCTGGCTCCATAATATAATTAACGTTAAAATAAAATTTAAACGAATAATTTTTGTATGGTAATATATGTTTTAGGAGCAGGCATAGCTGGATTAGAAGCTTCTATTGTTTCTTCGAATGAAGGTTTTGATGTTTTTCTCTTTGATAAATTGAACGTGGGAGGAAATTATCTCAATTTGACATGTATTCCTTCAAAGCTTTTAATTGACCTTTCAAGTAAGGTAAAGGATTTTTCTTTAATTAAGAAAGAATTAAACGCAAGAATTAAATCTGCTAGGGCTTATTATGAAAAAATATTATCAAAATTAAATGTGAAGTTTGATAAAAAGGAAGTAAATGTATATAAAGAGTATTTAAAGATAGAAAATGAAAAGATATTTTTAAGTAGAGAAGATAAAGTAATAGTTTGTCTAGGTTCTAAGCCTATTATACCTAATATACTAGGCGATGAGAATATTTTATACAGTTTTTCAATTTTAAACCTCGAGGATCTACCTAATAGCGTAGCAATAATTGGTGCTGGGCCTGAAGGAATAGAAATTGCTGAGATATTTTCTAATTTGGGTGTAAAGGTTGTATTAATTGAACAGAAAGACAGAATGTTAAGTATAGAAGATGAAGATATTTCTTTTTATTATTATAATTATTTAATAAATAATAAAAAAGTTGAAATTTATACTTCTCAAAAAGTTATAAAAGTTGATAAATATAATAAAGAATATTTTGTAAAAACTGATAAAAATTTAAATATTAAATGTGAAGCTGTATTTTCATGTGTTGGCTGGAAACCAAATTTAGAAAACATACATTTATTTAATAATGGTAATTTGCGATATGATGAATTTTTATCTTATAATAAAAAATTCTTTTTTGCAGGCGACGTAATTGGTGCAGGTGTAGCCAATTTAGCTAAGTTTCATGGAAAAATTGCTGCCTTAAATGCTATTGGCAAATACAATAAGTTTGAAAGAAAAGTTATTCCTTATACTATTTATACTCAACCTCAAATTTCTTCGGTAGGCATAAAAGAAAAGGATGTTAAAGATAAAAGTGAATATAAGATTATCAAAGTAAATTTAAACGAAAATATCAGGAATGTTTTATTTGGCGATTATGGCTACTTAAAAATCATTTTAGACAAGGAAAATGTGATAAGAGGTGCTTCATGTATTTCAAACAAAGCAAATGAAATAATTAATATTATTTCTTATTTAATTGAAAAGAAAGTCAGAATAGATGAAATTTCCAGCCACATATTCTCTCATCCTTCAATTTATGATGTCTTAACGGAGATAAAATTATGAAAAAAGATACCATAATAATACTTTTAGCTATTTGTATCCTTGCTTTTTTTCTGAGAATATATAATTTAAATTTTAGACCTTTTTTCCTTCCTGATGAAGAAGTTTATTATAGAACAGCTTTATATTACGCCTATGATCAACGTATTCCCTTATATTCACAATTTGTAAATAATGTTTTTCATGTAGAGTTTCCAAATCATTTAAATTATGAACACCCTCTACTTGGAAAGTTTTTAATAGCACTTTCAATTTTAATCTTTGGAAATACCGTCGAAGGTGCAAGATTTTTAAGTGTGATATTAGGAACTTTTGAAATACCCATAGTTTATAAGATATTTAAAAAGTACGTAAAAGAAAGTTTAGCTTTAGTTTCTTCATTAATGTTTGCATTTGATCCTTTAAATCTTTCTATTTCAAGAAGCATTATGCTGGATGGTTTTGCTCTGTTTTTCTCACTTTTAGGTTTATTTTTTTATCTTAATCTCAGTGATCTATATAAAAAGCTTTTCTTTCTTTCATTATTTGTAGGTCTAAGCATATCTACAAAGCTAACTTTTTTTCCTTTAATTATCTCGGTTATTTTACTAAGTATATTTAACTTTAAAAAAACTAGCGAAAGATTTTTGGTTTCTTTTTCTTTGATTACAATTATATTTTTAATATACTTTTTATCTTACATTCCTTACTTTTTCCATTTTGGTTCTAACGAAGGAATACTGCCTTCTGCGTATAAATTCTTAGATTATGGCTCGCATAATTTTTATGATTTTTTAGCTTTACAAAATTGGATGCTAAGTTATCATTTATTTTGGCATTTTAATCATAATTTTTATGATTATCTAATTGTAAACCCATGGTTTTATTTGGTTTATGATGGTAGGTCTTATCAAATATTTACAGCAAATCCTATAGTAGTTTATTCAGGAATAATCTTATTGATAATATTTCCTGTCTATTTAAAATTATTTAAAATAAAAAAATATTATGAAATTCTTTCTTTCTTTTTACCTTTTTCATTAATACTTTTTATAAAAGGATTATCATGGTATTTAATTTTCTTTAATTTTTTATCTTTATTAATAATTGTTTTAATTTATAGTTTCATAAATAAAAATGATAATTTATCATTAACGTTATATGTAATATTTTTAGCTAGTATTGTAATAGTTAATATAATAATTATTTTTTATTATTTTTATATTTAGTCATTTTAAAGTTGTTTTTAATAGTTTCCAAACAACTGCATAAGAACCATTTATAGCTCCTTTTTCATTATTTGAAAAAGAAATAATTATTAAAGCTTCTTTTATATCTTTTGTAATGTTGGATAAGTATTCACAAGCTTCCTTGTACTCATAATTTAAAATATAACCGTCAGGGAACATGAATTTCCCATTTTTATATATGATAGAAAGTAAAGCTTCTGATCCAAATTTTAATGCAATATCTCTTTCTTCTACTCCACTTTTAACTTTAGTAATTAAATTTTTAAGAATTATACAATAATTTTCCTTGCTTAGTGATAATTTTCCTAATTTTTCGCCTTCTAATTTGCTTTCATAAATAATTGCAGAGTTTAATATATTGAATATTTTTTCTCCCTTTTTAGTTAAAATAGCTCCAGATTTTATTGTAGTTATAAAACCTTCTCTTTTTAATCTTTTAATCATCGTTCTTACACTGCCTTCTCCTATTCTTAATTCTTCAGTAATAACTTTCCTTGAGACGATCTTCCGTAAACCTATGATTCTAATCATTCTAATAAGTTCAACATAATTGAATGAAGGTTTAGCCCCCTTTTCTGAAGGCTGAGCAATTTTTTCCAATTTTTCCAATTCCTTCATCATCATATTTATGTATTTTAAATTAATTATCGATTTTGAAAATATTTAAATATTGGATAAAATATCCTATCATTATGGATATGGCTTATTTTCCAAGGTCAACAACGATAAAATTAGCAATTACTTCTACGCTTGTAGCAATGGCATTAGCTACAAACTACGCTCTTATCTGGCTTCCAAATGTAAAATTAATGGATTCAATAGTATTCTTTACAGCTTATGCTTTCGGTTTTATATATGGTGCAATTGCTGCAGTTACAATCTGGTTAATTTACGGTATCTTTAATCCATACGGTTTTAATTTATTAACGCTAATAATGGTTATAACAGGTGAGTTTTTCTATGTGTTATTTGCATTATTATTAAGAAAATTTGTTAATCCTGTAGAATTAATAAAACGTAACGGTAACTTAACGTTGATAGCATTTTTTGCATTAATTTCCACGTTGCTTTATGACATATATACTAATGCTTTAGTTGGATTAATATGGTATAATTCCATTTGGTTAGGATTATTAACTATGAACTTTCCATATCCTTTTGGTATAATGCATCAAATATCTAATACAGTACTAATGCCTATAATTGTTAGTGCAGGTGTTTATATATTATATTTAAGAGGTGTTATCCATGGCTGAAAGAACTTCTTGGTTTTATATTTCTATTGGTCTTCTTGTACTAGTAATAATACTGGGAAGTTTAACTAGCTATTACTATTTGTTGTATAGCGATACATTAAATAAGTATAATAAATTATTACAAGAAATTCAATCTCCTAAGACAAAAATTTCAGTAGCTCTTCTAATTGATTTTTCAAACGGTACAAAAATATGGTATAATAGAACAGTAAATATAGGCATTACACTTTTTGATTATACATGGAATGTAACCAACGGTAAAGTTACTTATCAACAATATTCTTATGGTAAATTTGTAACAGGTATATTAGGAAAAGAACAAAATAAAACTCACTATTGGATGTGGTATTTCTGGTCAAAAGGAGCAAATACTTGGGTATTAGGACCCGTAGGAGCAGATTCGTATATAATACAAGATGGAGATATACTAATGTGGAGATACGAAAAGCCTTCTTTCTAAAATTATTTTAGATCTTTTATTTTTGGAAATTCTATTGTTCCTAAATTTTTATCAATCACATAGGGTATTCCTTCTTCGATTATCGCATATTTTTTAGTTATAGGCGATAAGAATTTTTCTTTTATGGAATAAGAGTTTATTGGTGTGCCCGAAGCAAGTAAAGAAAAAGGAGGTAAAATAATTAACACGTTTTCCAGTAATGTTGGTACATAAATAATTGCTATTAACTTGACAGTTTGGCCGAATTCATTTCTTACAAGAATTGAAGGATGTTCATGGCCGATTAAAATTATATCATGCTCCTTTAATAATTTTTCGTTTTCTTTATGACCATGTAATATTAATATTGATTTTTCGCTGAAATATTCCAGTAATTCAATATTATAATTTTTAAGAATACCTTTAACGTAAGTATCATGATTACCTTTAATAAAAATTACTTCTTTATAGTAAGCAGTTACTTTTAAAAGAAAATTTTCTATACTTTTTACCTCTTTTTTATTAGGCTTTTTAAACGTATGCTTTAGATCACCATTAATTATTAATCGTTTAGATCTTGCTATTGAAAACATATTTTCAATACGTGACAAAAGCTCTTCTTCTTGGTTCTTCAATAAAAAGATTCCTTTATTTAACAACTCTTTTTCGTATCCTATATGGATATCAGCAATAACAGTTGCATTAAGCTTTGGTATAAATAAAGCAGGTATTCCACTAATTGGTATTACTTCTTGTAATGGTATTTGTTTTACCTTATACACCGCCTTTAATTTTTTCTTTAATTCTTTTTATCGTCCATTTAATAGAGTTTGTTAAATTTCTAACTTCCTGTTGATCATGGATATTTACATTTTTTAATATTATACTTGTTATGTTTCCTTCGGTATCTTTAAATATTTCATAATCAAAACTTTCTTCAGGAGACTTGCCACTTTCTATATCGCTGCTTCTTTTTCCTTCGAAAACTTTTTTCACCAAAAAATTCTTAAAAGGAGCAGAATCTTCTTTGAACTTAATTGAAGGATTAGGTATAACTTCTAACATTTTTTCATGGTAATTTAAAGAAAAAAGTAAACTCTCATCTACATCCTTTATTTCTTCAGTTTTTATTGGTTTAGGCTTAACTTCTTTTTTTGCAACAACTTCTTCTTTTTCTTTCTTTAATAAAACATCTGCAGTAACAAAACTAGAACTGGAAAGAGCTTTATCTACTAACACTAAATTAAATTTGATTAATTCCAATTCTTTTTCTAACTCTAGCTTTTTCTGCTCTAATTCACGTTTTAATTCTGCTAATCTTTTTAAATAATCTTCTTCCATTTAACAATTTATAATAAATTAAATATATTAAGAAGTTTTCTCTTCTATTTTCTTTAATTGCATTTTATACATTCTAATAATTTCTTCTTCAGTTGTTGCATCTTCAGGTCTTTTATCATCCCTAAATCTACCTGTAAATCTTGGAAATCTTATGGCTAATCCTGCTCCACTTCTTATCACATTATAGGCTGCAGTATGTACGGGGCTTAAAGTTATTTCATCTCCTATTATTTCTATTACTTTAGCTGGTATATACCATATATCTGCATCTATATTGCTTATAACTCTTGGATGTTTATGTTCAATTTTATACGGTTCTAATATTTTTGGTAAATTATCTAGATCTTCATCAGTAAATCCTGTTCCAAGCTTACATACTGTTTTAAAGACATCATTTTTCGGATCATAAACCCCTACAAGTAATCCACCCATCTTTCCAGCTCTTCTACCTGTTCCATAAAAACCTCCTAAAATGCATACATCTATTGGTTCAACCATTTTTGATTGGTATGAACGTTTAAATTTAATCCAAAGGAACCCTCTGGAACCAGCTTGATATACTGAATCTTCAGCGGTGGATTTGCACATTATTCCTTCACAACCAGCTAAAACAGCTTCATCAAAGAATTTAAGTAATTCATCGATATTATTTATAATTTTCATTTCTGCAAATCTTATCCATTCATCCGCTTTTACAGCTTTTTTTAAGTATTCCTTTCTTTTAAGTAAAGGAAGATCAATTAGTTCTTCACCATTTAAATATAATATATCAAACAAATAGAGTACAACAGGGAATTCTTCCATTGCTTTTTCTATTTCATATTTTCTCCTTCTATGCATTAATTCTTGGAAGGGTAACATTTCATTTGTGTTGGGATTTATAGCTACAATTTCTCCTTCTACAATTATTGATTCAGCATCTGTAGCACCTTTAAACTTTTCTACAATATCTGGATAATGATGGGTTATATTTTCTAAAGAACGTGAATAAAGTACAATCTTATCCTTATCTTTATGGATCTGTACCCTTTCTCCATCATATTTATATTCTGCTACAAAACCTTTTCCTAATCTTTCTGTTATTTCATGCTCAGATTCGGCTCTTTCTGCAAGCATAGGCCTTATTGGAATTCCAGGAATTATTTTAACCTTTTTCAAGCCTTCTATTCCTTCACTTAAAGCTACTTTAGCTACGTAACCCAAATCACTTGTTAAGTTGTACGCTCTTTCGACAATAGGTCTAAATTCTTTACTTTTTAAATAAGCAATTGCTATGGCATCAAGTATAGTCATGTCAGCTAATCCTAATCTTAATGTAGCTATTACTGTTCTGGTTATATATTTTGCTTCAACCGGGGTTGCTTTTTTTAACAAGCCTGTTAACAATCTAATTTTTATATCTTGAGCCCCTTCACCACTTGCTTTGCTTACCTTTACTAAAGTATCATATACCTCATTAACCGTTAATCTCTTTACTTCTTCTTGAACAAATTGGAGTATTCCTGTTTGTTTTTTCTTAGTTAATACTTCTTGAGCTACTATTCCTAAATCTCCTTTAGATTTAAGTAATTGGATTACTTTATCATAATTTTCTCCTGCTGCAAGTGCGATAGCTCTGGCCATCAACTTTTCAGCCACTCCCAACTCAATTCCAAGATAATCTGGATAAATTTTTCCTTGTGTTAAGTAAACTATCTTATCTACATCTTCCTTAGAGGCTTTCTTTAATAGATCTACAAGAATTTCAGTAATCATAATTCTACTAGTGGTAGCTGATATCTTTTCGTAAGTATTAACTATTTCGCTGTAAAGTAAACTCATCCCATCTTAAATTTATTATAATATTATAATATAATTTTTCTTTAAGCAGTTTTCCTCCTATCTTAGAGCAAGCTTTTCATTTTAATAATATTTAAAAAATAGTTAATAATTGATGACAGATAAATGAGTGAACAGGAACTTTAAACCTCCAAATAATGATGTAAGCATAAAATCTATTCTACAAATAAGAATTCTAGCTTCTAAAACGAAATTTCTCACTCAAAGGAATATATTTGTATTCCTTTGTCATATATTCTAGAAATGAGTACTTGTTCAGGCTCCAATCCATTTATCAAGTTATCTAAAATTTTAATTAAATCCTTTTTTTGACAAAAAATAAAATCACAATTCTCACTAACAATTTTAGATATTTTTTCATTTATTTTTTCTTTTCTTATTTTACTCAGAATTTCTTTATTTGGTAACTTAAAATTTTTTAAAAATTTAATTATAGAAATAATAATCATTTTTTTATCTATTTCAGTTTTTTTTATATTAACATTAGATAAATTTAACGCAACCGCTTCTTTATATTTATATAATTGTAAGTTTAAATCAGGAACTCCTTCAGAATTTAAATAATTTGCAACTTCATTTATTACTTCTTTTATTATTACCTCATTTCCGAATATTATCTTTCTAGCTATATTTATTCCTATCAATGTATTATAAAAAGCATTAAATTCCCATGCAAGAGGTGTTTCATAGTATAAATATAGCCCATTATCCATTTTCTTAAACAATACTTTGTAAAATTTTTTAACTTCGTCTAGAAAACCTTTTTCTTTACAATTCGTATTAACCCCTTTTGTATTTTTTAAGATGTATATCGTAGTTCCCTTATCCAATGCGACCCACACTAATTCATTATTATTAATATTTATAGGTACAAACGCAGGTAAAAAAATCGAATATAATATTTTATCTTGAATCATAATATACCAAGTCTAATATGAAACCTATATCATTATTTAAGTATCTTATTGTATTTTTTATATTATTTTCATATATTTCTTTATTTTCATATATTTCTTTAATTTTATTTAAAAAAGTTACTTCATTAAGATTATCTATAAACATATATTCTCCTAATCCTAATTCTTTTATTTTTCTTGAATTGTTAAACTTTTCAGTATGACCTTTTAATAGAAGAATTAGGAATGGCTTTTCATATTGTAATGTCTCAATTAATGTGGAATGACCGCCATTAACTATTAGTAAATCAGCTTCGTTTATTAAATTAAACTTTTCTTTCTCTTCTTTGATCCATCCATATATAGTAGCTGAATTGATCTTTGTTTTCTTTATAAAATTTAAACCTGTTAAAATATTTATATTAACATTTTCGTTTTTTATTTTTTTAATTATTTCTAATAAACTTTTAAACATAATACTTCTTTCTTGTATATTACCAGATAAGATAACTGTACAACATATTTTTTCTGATGGTTTTTTATTATTTATTATTTTTTGATTATGCATTATATTGCCTATGAATTTTAATTTATGTAAATACTGTTCATTTTTAAGTTTTATAGAATATGAACATATTGTATAAGGTGGTTTTAAATCCGGTATTATTAAATATGAAGCATATATCCACATTGTAAATATTAACTCATATAGTATCCTTTCAGATATTCTTTTTAATAATTTAATTAATTTATTCATTTTTTTAATTCTAGGTATCTCTACGTAAAATTGGTTTAAAATTAATACAAACTTCATTTTAAGCAATCTTGCTGCAACTGCTGTAGAAATTCTACTGTCAATAATAATATAATTTGGGTTAATGTGGATGAGATTTCTAATTTCGGTAATTATTTGTAAAAATAGTTTTATTATTGATGAAAAAAATTGTCTGGCTAAAGTTAATTTTACAGATAAAATTCCTTCTTCAGTAAATATTAAATTGAAACCCTTAGAAAAATAAACATTTTTAAAATATTTGCTTAAATATTCTAATCCTTCGTTGTAAGTAGAAATATAAACTAAATACCCTCTTTTTAATAACTCCTTTATTAAAAGTAAATTTCTAGCTGCATGACCATAACCTATACCGTTGATCGATAAATATACTTTCTTTTTCATTGATCATTTCTATATAAACTTCTTTTTATTATTCTTCCTTTTGGCTCCAATTCAGCAAATATTTCAGCTTGAAAGGTATATACTTTGGTACCCTTTAATAACCATGAATCTGGAGGCAATCCGGCTTTTAGACATGCATTACATAAGAAAGTTTCAGCATCCCATTCATTTTCTACCGCTACTTGTGGCAATAATAAACCTGACATTAATCCCCTTTCAATGATCAGTCCATCTCTTCCAATTTTAATTATTGAAGGAATTTTTTTCCTATCTTCTTCAATTAATTTTGGCTCAGTTAAGATACTTAATTCAAAAACTACATCGTCTAATTCGTTAAATTCTAAAGGAGGAAATCTTGGGTCTTCTGTTGCAGCTAATATAGCAGACTTTATGGTTAAATTGATCAATTCATCGATAGGATAAGGAAAGCCTATGCATCCTCTTAATTCTTTATTTACCGTTCCACTCCTTACATTATAACTTTCTATAGTAGTAAAAACACCTCTCTTTATTCTATAAATAGGGTCAATTTGATTTAATTTAATAATCCTTTCATTTTTAAGATATTCCTCTACAGCTTTTCTAGCTATTTTTACTAAAAAAGAGCCTTGTTGAAGCGATATTTTCATCTATTAACATAATTTAATATTTGTTTTAATTCTTTTTCTATATTTTTCCAATGCGAACCATACCAATAATATTTGTTGCATTTCTCACAATACCAAAATTCAGAATTTTTTTCGATAACTTTTTTAGGTAGAATATTTACTACTTTTTCCTTTTCAATCTTAACTAATTGGGTATTACAAATAATGCATCTTGAACCAATATTCAACTCATCATAGCTTATATTTAGTGTCTTTAAGATTTCATTTAACAATAATAATTTTTTTCTCTTTACTTTTAATAAGAATGCTTGTAAATTTAATTTAATAGCCTTATAATACAATTCTTCATCACTGGTTATAAGAATAGCTCTATTTTTTTGTGTTACATCTATTAATTCTTCATCACTGATGGTAGCAGAATAAAAAACATCGAATCCAAGTAGTCTAAGCCATTTTGCAACTTTACCATGCATTCCGTCCACTACAAACTTCATAATAATGCTACGACTTTAGTTACGTCAGTTTTAGAAATTAATCCTACAATAGATCCTGTTCCATCTACTACAGGAAGAGCTGGAATGTTAAATTTTAATATATAATTTACTGCTTTTTGAAGTCTTTCTTCTTCAAAAATTACTGTATCTATTTTAAACATGAAATCTCTGGCTAAGTTTCCTATTTTTATTTTTTCTTGATTTACGTCCCCTCTTAAATAATCCACTTTACCTTTTATAAAATCTCTTTCATCTAACGAAGCTAACATTGATAAAGTTATTATTCCAACAGGTTTTTTATTGTCTTCAACAATAATCAAATCTTCTCCTTCTTTAACTTTTTCTATTACTTTCCAAAGACTTGTAAGAATATTTACTGTAATAAATTTCTTTTGCATAACGTTTTTAACTTTAATTTCTTCTATAGGATAATCGTTAAATACTCTACAAATGTCTGTTTTAGTGAATATACCAGCTATTTCTTCATTTTCCTCTACTACTACGCTGCCTATTTTATTTTTAATCATTAATAATGCAGCCTCTTTAACAGAAGTATTAGGATTTACTTTAATTACATTTTTTGACATAACATTCCTAATAAGTATTAGGTTTGTATCTAATTCGCCGCTTGAAGCTAGTTTGGTTAATACTGATGCAATATCTCTGAGAGTTATTATTCCAACTATCTTGTTTTCTTCATTTATAACCACCACCCTTGAAATTCCATTTTTTAACATAATCTTCCTTGCATAATTTAATGTATCGTTTGGTGTTACTACAAATACTTCTTTAGAAGAATAGTCAGCAACTTTTATTTGTGAATATTTTCCTTGACTTATCATTCCAAATATATTTTGTTTTTAAATCCTTAAATACTTCTTCTTTAAAACTCTTTTAAATTATTCTAGTATCGGATATTTTTCTAAAATGAGCGCCAGAAAAACCCATAGCTTTAGCTCTGAATGAATAAGCAAAGCTTAAATAGTTGTAAAAATTATTCCAAAGGTTAAAGAAAAGATATAATTATGAGAGATGATAGTTTATAGGCTAAACTAGTATATAAATAGGAATGCTTCCTTGAAAGAGCTCAATATAGCCCATAGATTAATGAGATCTATGGGATAAGAAGTTGTAAGCTTCTCAAACAAGCAAATGAGGAGATAGGGTAAAACCCTACTCTAAATGCTGAAACTCTCGACTTTGTCGTGAAACACTCACTAAAAATTTTCTGGATGAAACTAAAATCTTCCATTATCTTCATAATTTTAATGATAAAATGAGCATTTTTACAACTATTTATTAATATCAATTAAATTACTTACATAATTAATTATTTTTCATAATTAAATAATACTTTTATTTCTTAAATAATCTCAAATAGAAAAATTTTTATATTTTTGGTACTCTGTTAAGATAATTTAAATGATTATTAAAATTTAATAAATAAAATAAAGATTATCTAAACAATTTTTAAAATATTTAAATTTTATAATAAATTAATAAAAGGTTGAATTAAAGCTTTCTTATCTATCATCCCTAAAGTTCTATTATTATTATCCTCATCCACAACAGGTAATCTACCAATCCTATGCTTTAACATTATTTTTATCGCATCAATTACTAAATGATTTTTAGTTACCTTTATTATATTTTTCGATGTCATTATAGAATTAACTTGAATAGTACTATTTGGACCATCAAGGGTTATGTGGATATGCGGTATTTTAACGGATAATAAGTCATGATGAGTTAGTATACCTACTAATTTTTCTTCCTCGTTTAATACGATTATACCTGTTGATCCGTTTGTATTCATCTTTTTCCAAGCATAAGAAATCGTATCTATATTTTTACAAAAGATTGGTTTTATGTTAATTTTATCTTTGATTTTTTCATAAAGCATATCATTATTAATCTTAGATAGTACATCTAATACATTATCTAGCGTTAACATACCTTTAAATTTCATATTATTTTTTTCATCTAAAACTGGAATACAATCAGCATTATTTTTAAGCATTTCTTCTACTACATTTTTTAAATAATCTTCAGATGTAACTTCGATTTCCATTTCTTCTATAACATCCTTGACCAACATTGTTGAGCAATTTGGGGCAACTTGAAGTATTTTTACTCTAGTTATGCAACCTATTACTGTATAATCAGGATTCGTCACCGCTATTGCTCTTAATCCTTTACTTTTTATTGTAGCTTTAGCTTTTAATAATAACTCATCATAAAATAAAGGCTTTATATTTTTATCGAAAACTTCACCAACTTTAAATGGTTTTTTATTGTAATCCTTTTCCTTTTTTAAATTTATAAGCTTTCTCGACATCTTTCACATAGTAATAAATCACTTACTTGTAAAAGCACATCACTCCATTCTCCACATCTTTCACAATACCCTTGAATAGTTTTTCCGCCCTTTACTAGTTCAGCTTCTCCTGATAATTCTTGTAAAAAACTTATATATGAAGGAGCCACCCTTAAAATATCTGTAACGGTTAAAATTCCAAGTATTTTATCCTTATCTAAAACAACTAAACGCCGAATATTATTTTTAACCATTATTGTTATAGCATGTAGTAAATCAGTAAAAGCTGTAACATATTTTACTGGATAAGACATTATTTCTTCAGCCTTAACTTTTTCAGGATCTTTTCCTTTTGATAAAACCTTTGTTAATAAATCCTTTTCAGTAATAATACCTAGCAATTTATTATTTTCAACAACCAGAACAACCTCTGTATCCTTTTCTTCCATAATTTTAGCAATATCTTTTACAGTTATTGATTTATCTATACAAACAGGATTTGGATCCATCACATCTGAAACTTTTAGTGAAATTCTTTCGTTTCGTGATAAACTCATTAAATAATATAATGAATTAAAAGATTATATTTTTATCGTCAAAACAATTGCTTCTTTCTTCTTAATTTATATAATTTTATTGAAGAGTGGAAACCTATTTTTAAAGTAGGAGGAAGAAAAATCAACTAAGATTATTGAGTTTTAAAATAGAGAAACCTCCTTTAGGTAAATTTTTTATTAAAACCTCTTTTACCTCCTTTCTGCTAATTTCCTTTTTATTTCTAATTAATATATCTACTATTTTTTCCGCTATTTTTTCCTTTGTTAAGTTGCCAGGTATCAATAGTATATATTCTTTGTATTTTCTAGCAGAGGTCGCTTGCGGAACTATTTTAACTGTTTTGTTTTCTATAACCACTGCCAGACATAAAGGAACATTTCTTATGTAATTTTTATTTCCATATATCATAAAGGATCCTTTACCTAGATAAGTACCGCTAGGTGCTTTTTTTGAAACTTGGTTTTTATTGACCCAATAAACATCTATATTACTAAAACCTTCCTTCCAAGCACTTGAGTAAGATGCAGTAAATTGAGCTGCTTCAAATAAATCATCATCATTAATAGCAGTAGTATTTTCCACTTTGATTATAGTAAACGGTGAACCATGAATCTCAGCATGAAATATAATGTCATTTTCGCTAGCTCTTTTTTTAATTAAACTCTCGTTTTGAGAAGCATCTCTACCTGCAACAACTAAATTATTATTGGAAGTATAAAAATATAGATAACTTTCATACCATTTTCTCTTTTCTTTTTCCTTTATTTCTATCCCAACTTCTTCCCTTATTTTCTCTTTCGTCTCTAATTCTTTAATTTTTTCTTCAATTCTTTTAATTTTATACTTTTTTTCTTTTATTAAATTATATAATATTTCTAAATTTTTTGTAGAATTCATAAACAAATCTAAAGTTATTATATTTTCTTGAAATTTTATATTTAATTTTTTTTCTTTTAAATCGATTTCATGAAGTATACCCAATTCTCTAGGCCATGAATTAGATAAGAATTCTTTTAGTTTATCCCATTTTTTTTCTTCTATAATCTTAGAAGAATGTGATAAGATATTATCAATTTCAATAATTTTTTCTTTAAATAAATTTATAAAATTATTAAGTACTTCTATTTGTTTTTGTATTTCTGAGATTTTCTTATTTAAGTCACTTATTATAAATAGCTTTTTTTCCTTCTCTTTTATTATTTCTTTTTCCCTTTCCTTTTTTTTCAGATAGATAAAATATTCTTCTATAGCCTCATTAAAATCATCAAATATTTTTTTATTATAATTTTTATATATATATAAATCTAAATTAGTAACACTTATATATTCATTATTATTTGATATTATATAAGATTTATTATTTTGAAGATAAGCTAAGCATAATTCTTTAATTTTTTTATCTAATAATTTAACTTCTTCAATGGAGATTTTTTTTGCTAATATATCCTTATTTATGTTGCTTAGTAAACAAGCTTCTTCTACAATTTCTGAAGGAATACCAAAAAATTTTATAAGAGTAGATGCAATACTTGCTTTGGAATTAACAATTTTATCGTAATAGTCAGAAATTGATTCTTCTAAAGGTTTATATTTTAAAATTTCAGGCATAATATATTTTTCATTTTTTATAATATTCCTAATTTTCTCTTTTTTAATTTTTAAAGCACTCAAAATTATATCGTCTTTTGTTAAAATTATATTACCCCCATGCATCATTTCTAGATAAAGTTTAAATCCTTTTTCAAACTCGATTATTATATATCGATCAAAGAAAGGAACTGAAATATTAATTATTCTTTTTCCTTCTAAACTATTTCTGAGCTCTTTTATGAATTGATCCTGTTCTTTCTTTTCTATTTCATACTTTGTTTTGAATATCCATCCTAAATGATTAATTATCAAATCTAATTTTTCTTCCCGTGTTTTAACTCTTAATAAAATACCGAAGTCTGTATTATAAATCTTAGTAACATAGCTTTCAATTAAAAAAGGTTTTAATCTTTCAACTATTATAATAATATCGAGGGTGTTAAGAGTTGTCTTCAAAGACTACACCTATTACTGATTTTAGTAAACTCGACTATAAAACATTAAACAAAGTATACTATTCAAGAGCTTTATTTGGAATAATAGCAGGTTGTTTAAGTGGTTTGATACCTCCTTTATTTTCACCTATTTCTTTGATAATTTTAATAATTATATTAATAGTTTCGAACGGCTTCGCTAAAAAATATATTCTACATGATAAGATAGAACCCCCATTTAAATTTGGAATAGGCGTATATATTTTAGGATGGCTTGTATTTTTAATACTCATCGCCACGTTAATGAAATATACTGTATGGCAAACTCTTTTAATTTAACTTTTTTAAAAATTATAATAAATTCGAGATAGTCTCTAAAATATCTTTTAAAGCTTTTTTGAACCCTCTTTCCCATGGTTCATCATCCCATTCATCTTTAATATATTCTCGGATTGATTTTTCATCGTTAAAAATCATATAATATAAATTAAATTTCTTAAATTCTTCATAATTTTTTCTTTCCAAATAATCAACTAATCCTTTAATACATTCATAATACCCTCTTTCGTAATCTGAACTTATTTGAATCTCTTTTAACAAAGAAGAAATTTTTTGGTAATTTTTTTCTTTAAGGTACTCTTTTAAAGCATTTTTAATTTTTTCAATGATTATTTCATTCATAATAGGAAATTTTCTCTTTCAAACCTTTAAATCCTGCATCTGTTATTCTAAAAATTCCTCTTCTGTTTTGTACTTTATATTCAGCTAATTCTACTATACATTGGATAATAGAATTATTCTTTTGGAGCAATATTCTTCGATGAACAAATTCTTCTATTAAATAATCGCCTACAGGCTTTATTTTATTATTCTCTTTAAAAGTCACTTGATTGGAAAAAATGATACATGTGCCTTTATCGCAAATTTTTTTAATATAAAGTAATATGTTTTTTAATTCTTTCTCGAATTCTTTTCGTACTAAACCTCTTATATGATAGGCAATAGAATCTATTACTAAAAGAGGAATTTTTTCATTCAAATTAAAAATTATTTCTAATGTTTTTTTAAAATCGTTCAGCGATAATGGTCTAGCTATAATAATTTTACTCAATACAGATCTGAAGTAACCTTCATCCTTAATTTTTAAATACTGCTTCATTTTATCAATATTCTCTATTCTAAATGTCCCATCATTATCTATAAAAAAAACCTTAGAATTTAGCTTATAAGAGGTCATGAAAGTAATTTGATGAAGTAAAATGGTTTTTCCTGTACCTGCCTCGCCATAAATTTCATTTATAGTATAAGTAAAAAATCCACCGTTTAGTATTTTATCTAAAACTTTTGAACCTGTTGGTATAACATTGAACTCCACATTTTCCTGCATTCCCTATAAAAAATTTAATAACAGAATATTTATCTCGTAATAAAAAGAAAACTATAATTTTTAGGTTGTATTTTCAAAAGTAATGAAAGGAGTAATATTAGCTGCAGGTATAGGGAAAAGATTAAGGCCTTTTACTTACTTATTTCCTAAACCCTTATTAAGACTTGGAGATAAAACGATAATTGAACATATTCTTAATTGGCTAAACGCCAACGATATAAAAGAAATATTCATAGTAATAAATTCCCAAGGAAGAATTATAGAAAAAGTATATCACGACTATCCTGGATTAACTTTTGTTTTTTCAAAACCTTTAGGTACAGCTGGCCAGCTCTTGGCTGTAAAGGATAAAGTTAAGGAAACTTTCGTTATAGTTTATTGTGATGTTATAACCAATTTTTCACTCAAAGAAATGATAAGTTTCCATTTAAAATCTTCATCAATTTTTACAATTGCTACTCTTGAATTATCTCTTCCTATTAGATATGGAGTTATTACTTCAACGAAGGAAGGAAGAATTAAAAGATGGGATGAAAAACCTAAAATTAAAGTAAAAGTAAATAGTGGTATATATGTTGCTGAACCTAAAATTTTTGATTATATAAAACCAAACGAAGTTTATCATATGAATGAATTAGTAAATGAATTACTTAAAGCAGGTTTAAACGTTTTTTCATATAATATTGAAGGTGAATATTATGATATAGGAACTTTGGAAGATTACATTAATATATGTAAAATTTTTGATAAAAAATTGGGAAAGATATGAATTTGGATGCTCTAGTAATAATAATTTCACTTTTTTTAATATTAGTAGGCTTCTTTATTTTATTTATTTATTTATTTAGTAAAGGACAAAAAGCAGATATGAAAGCTGGCGGTTTTATATTAATAGGCCCGCTTCCAATAGTATTTTCTACGGATAAAAAAATGGGCTATATACTTATTATTGCAGGAGCGATATTGACAATATTAGCTATTATTTTATTTATGATACCTTTATTAAAATGAAGCAGATCATACCTATAGTTTCTTTAGCTTTAATAATAATTGGCGCCTTATTTTTATTTTCTTATTTTGCATCAAAAGGAGAAGCTTCGGGAAGTTTTGTTATAGTAGTATTTATTGTACCTATAAGCGGGAGTTTTGGGAAATATGGAGATGTTTTACTTATTCTTTCACTTATTTTAACGATTTTGATCTTGTTGTTTAGTTTTATTACTTTAATACGTAGAAGATTTTAATCTCCTTCTATATCTGCAATTCCTCCTTCAGTAATTAAGAAAACTGTTTCACTTTCAGGATGCATTGGCGAATCATATATTTTTATTATTCTTTGATTTTCCTTTCCTTTTCTTATTAATAATCTATATGTGCATCCATGTGCTATTATATGACCTCCAACCGGCTTATTTGGGTTCCCAAAGAACACATCAGGAGCAGCTACAATTTGATTTGTTACTACAACTGCAGCATTATAAAGCATTGCTATTCTGTGCAAATCATGAATATGTTTATTTAATCTTTGTTGCCTTACTACAAGGTTTTCTCTTCCTGGATATTCACTTCGGAAATGACTTACTAAACTATCTACTATAACCAATCTCGCATTAAAAGAAGGCATTTTCTCCAATAATTCTTCAACTATAAACATTTGATGATCGCTATTATATGCCCTAGTATAATAGATTCTTTTAAGAACTTGAGGAGGATCCAGCTTTAAATGTGTAGCAATTTGTATTATTCTTTCTGGTCTAAATGTTCCTTCAGCATCTATATAAATAGCATTTGAATCCAGTCCTCCTTTTTCTTTTGGTAATTGAACATTAACTGCCAATTGGTGACATAGCTGTGTTTTACCTGTACCAAATTCTCCTATTATTTCAGTTATGGCTTGTGTTTCTATACCTCCGTTCAATAATCCATCAAGAGCCTTACTTCCTGTTGTAATATAACCAATGTTTTGTCTTTTCTTATAAAATTCTTCTGCTGTAATAAAACCAAAACCTAACAATTTTCTTGCATTTTCTGTAATTTCTAAAGCTTTTTCATAACCTAAACCGGTAGCATCACTTATTTCTTTAGCTGATGCAAAAGCAATAGCTTCAATTGTTAAGTAACCAGCTTCTTTTAATTTTGCTTCTGTAGCAGGCCCTATTCCTTCAATATCTCTTAAAGAAGGACTTTTTTCTTTCATCACATAAAAATTATTAAATAAAATATAAAAATACCAATCTAATTTAATTACAAGGAAATGAACGCCTCGCCATTCATGGCGGGAAAGACAGCGAAACAAAATTTGATTAAGTTTATATACTCCAATTATAATATTAGTGTGAAATGCCTTCAAAAACTATCAATACAGAGGAGCATATAACGCCGCTTAAATTAATGTTTAGATGTGTTAAAGATACGGTCACTGTATGGTTGAAGGATCATACTATATTACGTGGTAATTTATATCTTGCAGATCCTAATATGAATTTAATATTGATTGATGCCGAAGAAATTAATGATAATGGTGAAGTAAAAGTTAAATATGGTAAAGTATTTATAAGAGGAAACAATATACTTTACATTTCTGTGCCACCTTCTCAAGCTATATTTAAATAAAAAATTAATTAGGATTAAGCCTCCTTAATACTTCCTTCTATTAAAATGAAATCTGAAAACTCATTGAACAATTCTTCTTTTACCGTTCTACCAAAATCACTATAAACGCACCACATATTAAATCCTCTTATTTTTTGAGCTCCTACAAGGTATGTAATTCTTTTACCTATAATTTCGTTTGTCACAGCTATAGGTTTCGTGAGTTTTTTTACTTCTTCATCTATTTCTTCAAAAATTCCGCATTTATAAGGTATAGAATCTGGCTTTGATCGGTATATGTAAACTATACTATTCAGAAAGATTTGTAATATGAGTTTCCGATTTTCATTATCAATCTTATAATGAATTACTTTACTTTTGTTACTGGTAAGCAAATTTCTAAATTGATTCCAATCTTCAATTATAATGTATTTCATACTGAAATTAAAATCTTAAATTTATATTTTAAGTTTACGATATTCATCTAACATTTTATATAATTCATTCCTAGCTCTTTCTCTTATTTTGCTAATTTCGATTTCTTTTTCTTTAATTTTCAACTCTAACGAATTTTTGTTAAAGAAATAAATATTCTCTGCTTTATAATGTTCTATTTCATTTACTGGTAGAACAATTACATCTTGCTTTTCTAAATTTTGTTTTATCTTATTATTAAAATCTTCTAAATATAAAATACATTTTACTTTATTTTTAAGCAGAAAGTTAATTATCTTTTCATCAATTTTTACGCATTTTTTAATAAGAACTATGTTTTTTATATTCGTTTTATTTACGATATCTTCCAATTCATCATTTAATTCCAAAATTATTAATTTATTATCCATTGCTTCCTTTATCTTATTTAATATTTCTCTCGAAAATTCTTTGTAGTAATCTCTTTCTAATTCGAGTTTTTTTATTTCGTTATACAAATTTCTTATTTGTTCCTTTAAAACTAAAATTTCTCTATTTTGCTTTATTTTTAAATAACTTTCTTCTTTGATTTTTTCGATCTCTTTTTTATATCTTTTTATTTCTTCTTCCCTATTGTGAAGTTGTCTTAGCAGAAAATCTACGTCATTTTCAAGCATTTTAATTTTATTTTTTACATCAATCTCAAGCGATTTTTCTTCAGTAGGTTTTAATTTAGGCTTAATCTCCTCAATCGTTTTTAATTTATTAGTTATTTCTTCTTCGATTGCTTCTTTAATATTTTTATTGTATTTAACTACTTTTTCAAATACAATATCTGGGTTTAAATCTAATCCTTGTCTATTTATTTCTTCTTTTATTGTTTTATAAATCGGGTAAAACTTGTTATATGCTACGATTGCTGAAGCCAATGAGTCTCTTTTGTGTGCATCTAAACTTAATTTTTCGATTCCTTTATTTTTTAAAAAATTCTGCGAAATTTTTTTCTTCTCTTTTATTTCAAGATCTTTATCAGGCTTAAATATAATAGCCCCAAAACTTGAAGCTAATTTGCTTACCATCCAAGGAACTTCTGCTTTATCTGTGCTAATTATAATAGGTTTGCCTATTTTGATTATTAGATTCCTTAAGTCCTCTATACCTGTATATTTGGTTGATATTAAATCTTTAATTTCTCCTTCAAGATTTAAGAAAGCTAAACCCACCGTTAATCCTGGATCGTAACCTAATATTAATAATTGGTTTGAAGGATTAAGAGTCTCTTTTGTAAAAATTTTTCTTTTAATTAAAGGAAGGACTTTTATTTGAATACCATATCCTTTATAAGGCTTTACTATTTTTCTTACTTTTTCTATATTCTCTTGAACAATAAATATTCCTCTTTTTTTAGAGAAAAAGAAATCATAAGGAATAGAATTATTATTTAAGATGCTTTTTATAGAATTTGTAGCTTGAAGAATGTTAGCATAAATGTTTCTTTTGTAACGATTTTCGCTCATTCCTCCTCCTGAAGGTTCTATTTTCTTACCAATCAATATTACGGTTTCATTTTCGTATAATTTTAGTTTATAGCCGTATCCCTTCAAAGCTAGTTTGGCGAGAATGATTGCTGTATCTTTTGGTGATAACTTTCCTCCTTTATATAAGTTTTCTTTTTTTGCTATTTCTATTAATTCTTCTTTTGGGGAAGAAGGATTACCGGTTATTTGTACAATTTCAGTTTTAAGTGGTAAATGATAAACTAATCTTTTTAAATCTGTTTCATTTTCTACAAGTTCAAAAATATTATCAGTAGCTAATATTTTAGGTTTGATTTTTTTAATGTAAATAATTAAATCAAAAATTGTAGAATCTTCTTTAATATCTAAGACTTTTCCTTCGCTATCCAATAATGCAAAAGAATAAAGAGGTAATTCTGATTTTGAACCTGAATATCCTTTCTTTATATCAATACCTAACACTGTTAATTTTTCTTCCATTAAACGATTAAAAATAGAAAAATAATGATTAAATTTTTATCGTTTTAACTCTTCATATAATAACTTAGGTATTTCGTCAGGTTTATCTGCAACTTTTATTCCAACTTTATTAAATGCTTCAATTTTTTCTTTTGCGCTACCCATCCCCATTGATATAATTGCTCCAGCATGGCCCATTCTTTTACCTTCAGGTGCAGATTTTCCTGCTATAAATGCTACTACAGGTTTTTTATTTTTTAAACTCGAATAATAAGTCGCAAATCTTTCTTCAAGGTCTCCTCCTATTTCTCCTATCAAAACTATAGCATCTGTATCTTTATCTTTAAGGAACATTTCATAGATTTCTATAAAATCTGTACCTATTATAGCATCTCCTCCTATTCCGACTGCTGTACTTATTCCTAAATTGGCCTTTGATATTTTATATGCAATTTCATAAGTTAATGTTCCACTTCTAGAAATTATTCCAATTCTTCCTTCTTTAAATACATGAGCAGGCATTATTCCTACTTTAGAGTATGGTGGTGATATTACTCCTGGACAGTTAGGTCCAATTATAATTGCTCCTTTTAATCTAGCATAATTTATAAATTTAGCAGCATCATGCATTGGAATTCTTTCTGTAATAACAACTATTAATTTTATATTAGCTTCTATTGCTTCAAATATTGCATCTGTAGCAAAGCTTGCGGGAACAAATACTATTGAAGTATTAATTTCTGGAAATTTTTCTAAAGCATCAAATACGCTATTAAAAACAGGAACTCCATGAACATACTGTCCTGCTTTTCCTGGTGTGACACCTGCAAGAATTTTTGTTCCATATTCTAACATTAATTTGGTATGGAAAGAACCTTGTTTTCCTGTTATTCCTTGAACTAAAACTTTAGTATTATTATCTATTAAGATAGCCATGTTAAGTTCTTACAACTTCTTTTGCAGCTTCTTCCATTTCATCATAAGTATATATTCCAACTTCATTAAGCATTTTTTTACCAATTTCTTCATTAGTTCCTTTCATTCTAACAACAATTTTTTTATTTGTTTTTATTTCATTTAATGCTTTTATTATTCCTTTTGCTACTTCATCGCATCTTGTTATTCCACCTAAAATATTAATAAATATACTTTTTGCTCTAGGATGTTTCAATTGAATAAGTAAAGCTTTATAAACAATTTCAGCATCCGCTCCTCCTCCAATATCTAGAAAATTTGCAGGTCTACCACCGTAATATTGAACCATATCCATTGTAGTCATTGTTAAACCAGCTCCATTACTAATTATGCCTATATCACCATCATGTTCAACATAACTAAAACCTGTTTCTCTTGCTATCATTTCGAATTCATTCAATTCTCTATCAATCCTTTCACCAAATTTATTTTGTCTATATAAAGCTGAATCATCGATAATGATTTTAGCATCTATGGCATAAATTTCATTATTATTAGTTATGCCTAAAGGATTAATTTCTGCTAATTCGCAATCATATTTTGTAAATATTTCATATAACGCGTAAACTATACTTTTAATGTTTTTTAACGAAAAGAAATCTTCAATTTTTCTTATGATAAAATCTTGTAAACCGATCAAAGGATTTACGTGAATTCTTAGAACTTTTTTTGGATCTTCTTTGGCTATTTGTTCTATATCTATTCCTCCTTCTCTTGATGCTAAAATTAAAGGTTTTCTTGCTGTTCTATCCATAATAAGCGATAAGAATAATTCTTGTTTGATATCAAGATATTTAGAAATTATTACTTTGCTAACCTTCTCTCCTTTTATGGTTAAATTTAGTATTGAATTTGTTACTTTTATTAATTCATCTTCATTATTTGCAAATTTTATTCCTCCAGCTTTTCCTCTGCCCCCTACTAAAACTTGTGCTTTTACAACTACAGGAAAGGAAATTTCCTTAGCTATTTTTAATGCTTCTTCTGCATTTGAAGCTAAACCCCACTTAGGTACAGGGATTTTATATTCTTCAAAAATTTGTCTGGCTTCGTATTCATATAGCTTCATATAAATAAAAATAATATTAATTTATTTAAAAAAAGTAAATCTATGTGGATCGCCTTAGATTATCATATACATTCATATTATTCTTACGATTCATTAAATGATCCAAAAGAAATATTAAACGTAGCTTTGAATAAAAAAATTAAAGCTATTTCAATAACAGATCATAATACACTGGCAGGTTCTAAATTATTAATGAGTTATGATAGAAAATTTCCACAGATTATCAAGGTAGAGGGGGTCGAACTCCATACAAATTTTGGAGATCTAATAATATTAGGTTTGACGGAAAGATTAAAAACCAAAGACATGTTAGAAATTTTAGATTGGTCAAAGTCTTATGATTTTGTTACAATTTTACCTCATCCATATGTTAGGCATAACGTTGATGATGAAACTTTTTATGAAATAATAAAAAAAGTAGATATAATTGAAGCATTTAATGCTCGTTCTCCTGCATTTTTAAATGCTAGGGCATATAGACTCGCCATCAAATTTAAAAAACCCTTTAGTGCAGGTAGCGATGCTCATATTTTAAGAGAAATAGGAAACGCTATCACGCTCGTTTATGTAGAGGATTTCAATAAAGAAGCTTTAATTAAATCCTTGAAAAAAGGTTTTTGCAAGGGAATTTTATTAAGAAAATCTAATTTTTTATATCGTATAACTACAGGATTAATTCAAATTGCAAAATTTAATTCGAAGAAACTTTCGAATAAAAGTATCTTTTAATTCAAGAAACGATTGAAGAATATAGTTTATTCGAATAAAGCATTAGCTTCATTAAAGCTTGTTGCTTCTGAGAAATTTTAAAAGCGGACAAGAAGATTATAGTTATGCTTTTCTAAATATTGAGCTACATTCTCTTCCTATCTTTTATACCGTGTTACAAAGAAATGAAAGCCTCGCCCTTTAGGGCGGGGATGAAAGATTTAATATTTTTAAATATATTTTATTAAGCATGGCAGTATCGCTTCTCTTCAGCTCGAATGAGGGCTTTATGGGACTGGTGGAGAAGCATCCAGTATACAGTAAACCTTTAATTTTGTTTTTATATGAGGGATCCCTTGTTAATTTTAAAATTTCGGGATCCTGAGAAATATAAATGGGGGTGGTTTTCTTTGCCACCTTACTGCCCATCAAATGCAAGATGTAGCTACGAATCAATGAGGGAAACAATGACACGCTTTGAAAAAGGAAAACCTCGACCTTTTCAAGGCGAGGAGGAAGTCAAGTTAATTAAGCTGATTTCTTCTTAATCCTTAAGGGCAAAATTATCACCATTCTGTAAAATTTTGAAATCATGTTTAATTACCAAATCTGCATATTTTTTAATCTAAGACTTTATTGTATAGTTATTAAAAATGGAAGCATATGATACTAGATATTTACAAGAAATGCTTAGAGGTTCTTCTTTAATGTTAATTTATGTAATAGTATTAAATCTCTCAGGAATAATATATTTCGTTGTAGCAACTAGAATTCTATCAATGTTTGAAGTTGGTGCATTGCTTTTTGCAAGTGTTATTATTAATTTTTTACCTATACTATTTGGTTTAGCATTATCACAAGCAGCATCCAAATTTTGTGCGGAGAATTTAAAAGAAGGAAATAAAAGGGAAACTACAGAGATATCAAATTTAATATTTGCTTTAGGATTAATTCTATTCCTTTTATCTTTAATAATTGGTTATTTTTTAGTTTTTGTTATTATATCACCGTTATTACCTTCATCAATTTTATTTTATTATGCTCTTTTTGTAGCTTTGGATGGTTCTTTAAATTTACTCTTATTTATATTTTATGGATTATTTATTGGTAATTTGAAATATTTCACTGCAGTCTTTTCCCTTTCTTTGGCAAGCTCGTCAAGATTCATCATGGCAGCCTTTGTTATTTATTTTGGAGGAAAAATTCTTGATATATTAAAATTTTGGATAATAGGAGATCTTCTAGGGATTTTATCATTTTTAATTTTTTCTAAAGGTGTTATTTCGTTAAAAATTAAAATAAATTTTACTCATACAAAACGCATACTTAGTTTTGCTTTGCCTTTATATCTTTCTCTAATTCTTAATTATATTTTTCTTTACATTGACAGATATCAGGTAGTGTATGCAGTTAGGTTGGAAAATTTCTCTATATATGGTGCTGCTATGACTGCAAGCATGATTTTTGTAAATATTCCTCCGCTTATTTCAAACGCTCTTGTTCCTTATTTTTCTTATGCATACGTAAATAAGAAAGATGAATTTAACTTTTATTTAATTTCCATATCAAGGTTGGTAAGTTTAACTTTTTTGCCTTTATTGGTTTTAATATCAATGTTGGCTGAACCCATAATTTATTTATTCGCAGGAAGCAATTATGTGGAAGGTTGGATTACTTTCTTTATAGTTACGCTTATTGTTGCAATAAGTTTTCCTATAATAGGAATATATGCCTACTTTTTAGCTGTAGGAAAAACTAAGGTTGTAATGTATTCATCGCTGGTTTCCATAGCTATAGGTTTTATTTTAATTTATTTGCTAACTTTTGAATATGGCACTTTTGGAGCATCCATAGGCAGAGGTTTGATGTTTGCTGTAAACTTTATCTTTTTAGCTGTTTGGTTATATTATAAAGAAAAAGTCGATTATGGAGTTTCTTATCATTTTAAAATATCTTTAATTACTTTTTTCTTATTCTTGCCAATTTTAATATTTAATACTTTAATAAGAACGCCTTTTTATTATGTAGCAATAGTTGCATCTTTAACCGTGTTGGCTTATTTATATTTTCTTAGAAGATATAGACTATTGGTTCTTGAAGATTTAAGAAGACTCTCCTTGATATTACCTGATAGTATTAATAAACGTTTAATAAACTTTTTCAATTTTCTTTTGTTAAAAAAGAACAAAAATAAAAATTAACTCATTATAAAGAATTGTGCATAAAGTTTCAGTTGTAATACCTACTTATAATGAAGGAGAAAATATAGAAGCTTTACTTAGAATTTTAACCGTTGATTTTAAGTTCAATGAGATAATAATAGTTGATGACGGAAGTACAGATGGTACTATTGATATTATTAAAAAGTTTAAACTTTCTAATCCTAACATAATACTAATAGAACGGGGAATTAAAAAAGGCTTAGGTAGTGCTTTAAGAGAAGGATTTCTCTTTTCTAAATCAGACTATATAGTTACAATGGATGCAGATCTTAGTCACAATCCCTATGAAATACCTAAATTTTTATCAAAAATTGGGGAAGCTCACATAATAGTCGGCTCAAGACATTTAAAAGATTCAAAGATAATAGGCTGGAATACCTATAGATATTTTATTCATACTGTTGCTAATTTATTGGGAAGAACATTATTAATGATAAATTGTTCGGATATAACTTCAGGTTTTAGATTGTATAAAAGAGACCCAATCTTGAATATTATAAAGTATACTAAAAGTAAAGGCTTTAGCTTCCAAATCGAAGTTTTGTATATCGCAAAGAAATTAAATTATAAAATTTCTGAGGTCCCTATAGCATTTATCAACCGTAAAAAAGGAAAATCTAAATTTAATTTGAGAGAAATTTTAGAATATTTAAAAACAATTTTTTTATTAATTAAAAGAACTAAAGAAATTAGATGATTTCTGTTTCCCTCAAGAGCTTTTCTGCTGAATTATAACTAATTTCGGTATCACCTAATATAGTATATCTATCTTTTCTTAATTGATTAGCCATCATTAATGCCTTAATTAGATATTTAGGCTCTATTCCTAATTCTTCTGCATTAGTTGGTAAACCTGCTTTCTTTAAGATGTTTTTAATTTTTAACCAATTCAGATTATGTAATTTACTCATAATAATTGTACCAATACCGCATTGCATGCCATGCATTGATGGTTTAAATCCTTCTTTTTCTGCTAATAAATCTAAAGCATGACTGAATAAATGTTCAGAACCGCTAGCTGGTCTTGTGCTTCCTGCAACACTTATTGCTATACCGCTTCCTATTAATGCTTTTATTATTATTGCTACAGCTTTTTCTTTATTCTTTACTATAACATCGATATTCTTTTCTATAATTTTTGCACTCATTAAAGCCATTGAAGCTGCATATTCACTATATTCTTCTCCTTTTAATAAATTAGCAAGCCTCCAGTCTCTAACAGCAGTTATCTTTGCCATTAAGTCTCCTATTCCTGCATAAATATATTCTGGAGGACTTTGTGCTATAATTGATGTATCTGCTACTATTGCTAAAGGAGGTTTCAGATTGTATTCAAAATTGTACTTTGACTTAAGTTTTAAATAAGCTATAAAAGAAAAAGTTGGGGAAGAAATTCCATCATGTGATGAATTTGTAGGGTAACTTATATATGGTTTATTTAAGATTAAGGATAAAATTTTTGTGCTATCAATAACTTTTCCTCCGCCAATGCCAATTAGAAGCTTAACGTTATTTCCCTTTATTTTATTTCTCTTTTCATCAAGATTTTTTATTAATTCATTAAAGCTCTCGATATTTACATCTATTATTTCAATTCCTTCATTTTCAATTTTAGGCTTTATTAAATCTAAACCAATTTTTTTTGTAAAAGAAGAACCTGTAATTATTGCTATTTGTCCTTTATGATATCCCATAGAATTTAAGATGCTAGCTAGTTGGGATGTTATTAATGGACCAGTATAAACGTATTTTGGAAGTTCTATTTTATTTATGCTCTATTTTTATCACCTTATAATTAAACTAGTTAAATTTTTATTAATTTAAACTGTTTGATTATAATGAGAGGAAAAAATAAGCTTTTATTTATTTTATTAGATGGAGCATCTGATGGTTTAAATTATCTAAAAACTTCTTTGGATGAAGCTAAAACTACAAATTTATCAAAAATTGCCAAAATTTCTAAAGGAGGATTGGTTTATACTATAGCTAAGGGAATTTCTCCTGAAAGTGATGCTGCAGCTTTATCTTTTCTAGGTTATAATCCTCTTGAAGTTCAAATAACAAGGGGTGTTTTGGAAGCTTTAGGAGCAGGATTAAAATTTAATGAAGGGGACTTAGCTTTAAGATGTAACTTTGCTACAGCAGTAGGCGATGAAATTTTGGATAGAAGAGTTGGAAGGTCTCTTTCAGATGAAGAAGCGAAAGAACTAGTTAATGAAATCGTCTCTAATGTTAATCTTAATTATGATTATGAATTAGTTCATACTGTAGGCCATAGATGCGTATTAGTAATAAGAAAAAAAGATAAGAATTTAGGTTCAAATATAAGCAATTTAGATCCTGCATATGTAAGAAAAGGTACTATTGTTCATGCCTCAGCTATAATTGATAGAAAAATTAAGTTATGTGAAGCCTTTGATGAAGAATCCAAAATATCTGCCGAAATTGTAAATAAATTTTTCATCGAAGCAAGAAAGGTTCTAGAAAATAGTAAAATAAATCTAGAGAGGAAGAAAAAAGGATTGTTACCTGCTAATATATTACTGTTACGGGATGCTGGTTCATCGATTCCAAAGGTAAAAAAATTTGAAGAAAAGTATAAATTAAAAGCAGCTGCTATTGCGGAAATGCCTGTTGAAGTAGGTGTAGCTAAAATATTAGGTATTGATGTATATAAAATAGAATACATTAAAAGTCTTGAAATTTATAAAATAAAAGCTAATTTAACATTAAATCTCCTTAATAAATACGATTTTGTTTATGTCCATATTAAAGGACCTGATGAACCAGCGCATGATGGGAACTTTGAATTGAAAGTAAAAGCTATTGAAGAAATAGATGAGTATTTCTTTGGAGAATTATTAAATAAGCTAGAATTAGATAAGATTTCAATTTTTATAAGTTGTGATCATTCAACACCTGTGTTTTTAAAATCTCATAGCGATGATCCTGTACCATTTATATATTACAAGCCTGAAATTAAGCCTGATGGAATATTAAAGTTTAGTGAAAAAGAATGTGTTAAAGGATCTTTTGGAATTCTTGAACATGCATACGAAATCCTAAAAAAATTTTTATCTTAAATTTATCTTGTAATTTCAAAACTTTTAATTTCTTCTACGAGTTTTTTTAATGAAGGATATTCAAAATGCTTTCTTATAGGTTCAAGTATTTCATTTAAAACTCTTGCGACATTTTTCTTCAAATCTAAAGGATGCAAATTTCCATTAATATAATCCTTTTCTAGATCATAATAAGAATAGTAAGTAATCTTTCCTCCGTATTTTGATTCTCTTTCTACTTCGAAGCTTTTTCTTTTATTGAATATTATATACTTAACAATCTCAAGTATTGGATTCATTTCAACTACTTTCTCTGGGCACCATGCTCTAAGGATCTTTTTTTCTATTTCTTCTTCTGTATCATGAATAAATAAAGCTGTCCATGGTTTAGATTTACTCATTTTATACGCTTCTACCAGCTCAAACTTATCTTTAAATTCCTTTTTTGTAGGTTCCCCTAAGCCCATAATTAAGTGATGATGCAATAGTATAGGTTTTTTCCAACCCAATTTAGGGAAGACTTCTCTACATAGTACATGGACTTTTCTTTGATCCATTCCGCCATGTGCTATATCTTGACCCAGGTATTTTACATCTACAGCTTGCATTGAAGGATAAATGTATTGAGCAAAACTAAGATTTTCTTTTTCGCTTCTACCCATTATAGATAAACATCTAGTTATTCGTGTTAAATTTACTTGAGTAGCAAATCTGATTAAATCTTTCCAATATTCATTATTATTATAATAAAATTGACTTCCTAAGACAATGTTTACTCCGGGGCAATAAAAATTAAAAGCTTCTTCATAATATTTGGATGCTTTAATTATATTGTCCCAGTTTTCTCCTAATTTTTTATTTATATAACTATGCCAATCAGCTAAATAGACTGTACAATTTACACCTGCTTTAATTAAATCATTAATTTTATCTCCACATATTATTAGTGTTCCAAGATGTAGCAAACCTGAAATCTCAAAACCTATATAATGTTTAAGCTTCTCTCCCGTTTTTAATTTTTCTCTTAATTCTTCCTCCGTTATTATTTCTTCAGTAGGAGATTTTTTAATTAGCTCGATCTTTGATTCAATATCCATCTAACAAAAATTAAAAGGCTATTATTTAAAAAATATTGCTTTCTAACCAATTGGTCATTTTTGTGCAAGATATAGGATCTAAATTCTTATCTTCACCACACGTATTAATATCTGGACATGTAAAGCAAACTATATCAAAGATTTCATCTAAGGGAACGATTTTAATTTTAGGAGTTGCCAAACTTAAGAAATAAACTTTTTTTCCATTAATATGTTTGATTTCCCTTTCAATTTTTCCTTCTCTTATTAATTTAAGTAAAATTCGCGTACCTATTTCACTTTTTAAATTAAGTTTTTTCCATAGTTGCTTTTGCGAAATAGATTTTTCTTTCCTTATTTTTTCTAAAATTTTTTCACGTATTTTATTTTCATCTATTTTTTTCCTTTTCTTCACAATATTATCTCTACATCTATCCTACTAATAAGCTCTTTGCATCTATTCCTTAAAGTTACTTCTGAAATTTGTGTGTAAATTGCTATTTCTTTTTGTGTTTTTTTATTGTTTGTCATTATACATGCTAAATAAACAGCAGCAGAAGCTAAGCTTTTGGGAGATTTTCCTGATGAAATGCCAGTTTTCATGGACATATCTAAGATTTTCATAGCCAATGTTTCTGTTTTATAATCGAGATTTAAGTCATTAGCTATTTTTTCAATGTATATTTTAGGATTATTCGATTTGATTTTGGAAACCAGATCCTTTTCGTTTTTAATTATTTCTAAAACAAAACTGTAACATTTTAATATTTCTTTTTTATCAATTTTAAACATGTCCGCAATTTCTTTAATTGTAATTGGCAAATCATGAATTTTATAAGCAAAATAGAGAGCAACACCTAATGTTCCTTTAATCGATTTTCCTTTTATTGAATTATTTTTAATAATCTTTCTGTAAAGAATTGCACAGGTTTCGATTACTTCTTTCGGTATATTATAATTGGAAGAAATTCTATCCAATATATCAAATGAAGTATATAATCTTCTTTCTTCACTTGTTAAAATTTTTGTTCTTTTCTGAATTAAATTAAAACTATTTTCTGCTATTTCTGAACCAACTCCTTTATCATGTAAAGCAAAAGTAATAGGAGCACCTGTTCTTGCTTTTTGGCTTTTATCTTCAAAGAAAATTCTCCATTCTCTTCCAAAATCTATACTTTTTCTCTCTATTACAGTTCCGCAATTTTTACATATGTATGAACCAGTTAAAGTATCTATGACTATTTCTGAATTTTTACAAATATTACAATTAAGATTCGACGGGAAAATATTTATCATTTTATGTAGACTTTCTTGTTAATAAAACGCTCTAAATTCTCTTTTTTATATGGTTTAACTGAAATAAATGGGTTATTCACAGGACCCATTATATCTATAACCATTCCTATAGGTTCTTTTTCCTCGCTAAATACTTCGGAATTTAAATTAGGTATATTTTCTGCTTTAATTATTATTTTTTTGCTTTTGCTTATATGAGACACAACACCGACAAGTTTCATAGGAAGAGCAATTATTTCTAATGCATTTAAGTATATAAACCTTTTGATTTGAAGGAAAGCTGTTAAATAATGGTTACTTGACTTTTCTCATATCTTTTATCGTTATGGCTAATTTTCTTAAAAGTTCTGTTTTCTTATCTTTTTTAGGATATATTATAACGCAGCCTTTTTCCCACCAACTTTTAGGATAAGATTTTTCTTGAATTATTTCTCCTTTATATCCTAATTTTTCTGCAGCCAATAAAATTTCCGATAGTTTAATCTTGTCTATTGATAATCTTAAGTTAACTCTCCTACCTTCTCTCCTTTTCTTTGAGGCTTCAAAATAAGCGGGCCAAATTACATAATAATCCCGTCTTTTTCTCATTTAGTAATTAATTTTGCATTAATTATTCCATCTTGGCCTGGTCTAGAGGTTACTATAGCCTCACCTAGTTTTGTTCTTATTATTGCTCCTTTTGTAATAATTTTTCTTCTATCATAATCGACATTTGCAGGATTCTTAACAACATCTAAAATTTCTACTTTTTGTACTTTACCTGTATTAGGATCCAAGACATTAGCAAATTTTTCTTTTACTAATTTAATTTTATAATTCCCTCCATAGCCTCTTTCTTTTTTTATTTCTCTTTCTCCGACAATAGTTAAAACAGGAAATCCACCCAATTCATATCTTCTTGTCTTTCTAGCGTTGCCTTTTTTACCTCCCGTTGGTTTAACTAAATCGTTTGAATGTTTTATAACCATTTAATTATACAACTTCAATTCGAAATATAAAAAATTTTTGCCTCGGCCGGGATTTGAACCCGGGATCTTAGGCTTGAGAGGCCTACATTCTTAACCAGGCTAAACTACCGAGGCACTAATATAAATATTGACAATTTTAAAATTAACTTTATGCCCCCGCCGGGATTTGAACCCGGGATCCTTGGCTCGAAAGGCCAATATTCTTATCCGGGCTAAACTACGGGGGCATCCGACAATATTTTAATATTTGAGATTGGGTGAATTTTAATTTTTCTTTTTTAAGTTATCTAAATTTCCTTTGTAAATGGTTGATTTTTAAAATCTACTTTTAAACTTAAGCGCAATAACTAGAGTATATAACTATAACTATTTGAAATCGAATAATGTCATTTCTTTTTTATATTTCTTAATAGCGCTATTTGCTTTATCTAAAATTTCTTTTAATTTATCTCGTAACATTTTTCTTGCTTCATCATATCTTACCCATTTATATTCAAGATGTTCATCGGAAATATTAACATGTTGATTCAAACATTCAGCTAAAAAGAATGTAACCTCTTTATTTATTAGTTCTCCATTTCTTCTATAAAAATAATCGATTTTTTCTATGAAATTTTTAATAAATCGTATATCTCTTATACCAGTTTCCTCCCATAATTCTCTTTTAGCAGCTTCCAAAGGATTTTCGTCCTTTTCCTCAATTAAACCCTTTGGGAATTCCCAGTATTCACTCTTAAATTTTGCTCGTAATAATAAATAGTAAATTTCACCGTTTTCTTTTTTAAATATTATAATACCTGCTGATCTTTCTTTTCTCATATCATAATAACTCCTCCATCTGCAACTATTGTTTGTCCTGTAACAAAAGAGAAGCTTTCACTTATTAAGGAAGATATAAGTTTGGCTATTTCAACAGGTTCACCCCATCTTTTTAATGAAGATTCTAAAGCTAATCTTTTTCTTTCTTCTTTTGATAAAATATAATATGTTGACTTTGTTCTTATACTTCCCAAAGCTATTGTATAAGCTCTAATATTATATTCTCCATATTGAATAGCTATATTCTTAGTTAGTATTATGTTTAAAGCTTTAGCTAATGAATAAACAGTGCCTTCCACGTCTCCACTTAATGCGGGGGTTGAAGAAATATTAATAATTACCCCCTTTTTTTGTTTCATCATTATGGGAAGGGTTTCTTTAACTAATCTAAATGTACCAAAAAAATCCACATTCATTACTTGATTTATTTCTTCTTCATTTATTTCATGCACTTTCTTCTTCCATAATTTTAAGTCTAAAGGATATCCAGCTAAGTTAATTAAATAATCTATTTTCCCAAATTTATCTATTACAATTTTTACAGCATTTTTAACGCTTTCTTTAAGTGTTAGATCAGTTAAAATAGGTAAGACTTGAACTTTTGTTTCTTTTTCTATTTTATTAGCTATTTGTTTACAAACTTGATAGGATCTGGCTAATAAAGCAAGATTTATTCCTTTTTTTGCAAGTTCAAAAGCAGTTATTCTTCCTATACCTTTTGAGGCTCCTGAAATTACTGCAACATCATTCATGGAATAAGTTCATCTATAGTATATTTTTCTATAAGTATTTTATAAGGAATTGTAAACCAAGCAGCAAACTTATACTGAGATAAGTTGATTCCGTTAAACTTCACAAATTTAAACTCCGATATTTCATTTGAATTCATTTTAATTGGTCCATCGTATTTGCAAGTAAAAACAACACAATGTTCATTTTCAACATCTTTTTCTCTTTCTCCTTTAACTTTATAATTAAAGGAAAAAATTCTTTTAAAGGTTAGTCTATAATTTATCCCTAATTCTTTTCTTAAGGTCCTAACCAAAGCTTCTTCCCATGATTCTCCATAAAAAAGATGGCTTGCAGGTATTTCCCAATATTCGGGAAATCTTTTATTCTCTGCCCTCTTTTGTATTAAAATTTCCTTATTTGAATTAAAAATAAATATTACAAAGGCTAAATGTCTTAAACCTTCGCCTTTATGTCCTTCTTCTACTGTTGCTTTTCCTATGGGATTTCCTTGCTCGTCACAGAGGATTAAATATTCCATTAAAGTGATATATTACTTTACTTTAATATATTCTTAAAACTTTATTAATAGCAAAAATAAAGTAGTAGTACTGGTTCTAAGATATGTAGTCTTAAATGGAATTACATAGTTCTTTGAATTCATTAGCCTAGAGCTTCTCCTGAGTTCTTTGTTCTCTCACCAGTTTCTTCTCCTATCGGGTGACCCATTCTTTCTCCTGATAAGCTCATGCTTTGGAGAAGGAGAAAGACCCTCCATTTGAAGGTTTTACTCCTTTCGGGGCATTAAACATACCGCATCTGGGGCATCTCTTTGTAGTATTCATTAGTATATTAATATACTATTAAATCTACCTATTTTGAAACTGCTGTCTTTAGGCTATTTATTTAAATCGTAAAAATTAATTATATTGGAATAAAATAATATGCGGCCACCGGGATTTGAACCCGGGCCCTCGGCTCGGGAAGCCGAAATCCTAACCTGACTAGACTATGGCCGCTCTAATATAATTATTATTTAAAATAGTTTTAATTTTAAAATACTAACTATTCTATGTGAGCCACTTCGCTCTAAAGGGCGAGTTTTTTATTCGATATAATCTTCTACTTTAGGTAATTCTAATTTTAAACCCTTTCTTTCTCTAATAGCCATTATTATATTCATTGCTAAGCTTTCAGGGACTGGACTCCATTTATAAAATTCTGTGGCCCAAAATGCTTTTCCTGCTGTTTGGCTTCTCATTTCATCAGCTAAATCTGTAGCCTCAGCTACAGGTATTTCTCCTCTTATGAAAGCAAGATTTGTTTGTTGTTCAACGGTCAAGATTTTTCCTCTTTTTGTAGTGATTATCTTTAATACATTACCCATATAATCTTGGGCTACTTTTACTTCTATCTTATATATAGGTTCTAATAAAACAGGTTTAGCTGAAAGAAAGCCTGCCATAATACCGTTTTTAAGAGCTGGCATTAACTGAGCAGGTCCTCTATGAACTGGGTCGTCATGAATCGTAGCATCTAATAATCTTACTAATACACCTCTCATAGGTTCATGAGCTAAAGGCCCTGCTGCTACGCTCCATCTGAAACCATTAATTAAAGTATCTTTCACTTCTTTTAGATACTGAACACCTTTTGTATTATCCACAAATATATTTAAATTATCATCGATAGCCCAAATGTTTCTTGCATCATCAGCATCCCATCCTGCTTCTTCTCTTAATATTTTTGCTCTTGTTCTCCAATCCTGATCTTCAGTAACTCTTCCTTCTTGTAATAATTTTAAGGTCTCTTCATTTAAACTTTCTACAGCTACAACTAATCTATTATGTCTATTTGGACTTTTTGTTTCAAATGAAGGAGACTTTCCCCTTATACTTTCCCTATATACCACCAATGGTTTTCCTGTAACAAACTCTATATTTCCAGCTCTTTGTTTAAGATCCCATAAAGCTATTTCTAGATGTAATGTTCCCATCCCGCTTATCAAATATTCTCCTGTTTCCTTGTTTATTTTTATCTTTAATGTAGGGTCTTCTATAGCCATTTTTTGCAATGTATCGATCAACTTTACAAGGTCGGTTGCTCTTTTAGGCTCAATAGATATCGTTACTACAGCTTCACTTATATATTTCAAAGCTTCAAAAGGAGTCATCATATTTGAATATTCTTTATTTACAAGAGTCTCTCCAGCTCTTGCTGTTTCTAAACCAAGTAATGCTGCAATATTCCCTGCTGGAATACTCGGTACATTTTCTCTATATGGACCCATATAAATTCCTGTTTGAAGTATTCTTTCAACTCTCCTACTTCTTATTAAATATATTTCCTGTCCACTATATACTCTTCCACTAAATACTCTTCCAGTAGTAACCAGACCTGCATGTGGATCTTCGATTACCTTGTTTACGCAAAGTACAGTAGGACCATCGGGGTCGCATTCCAATAAAGCTTTACCTATTTCGCTATTCAGGTCTCCTTTCCATATCTTAGGGATCCTGTACTTTTGAGCAACATGAGGAGGCGGAATATGTTCTATAGCCATGCTTAAGATTGCTTCATATAATGGTGCTTCTTTAGAAAATTCTTCAACTGCTTCTTTTCCTCTGTTATAGGCTTCTATTATATCACTAAATTTAAACCCTTTCTTTTGTGCAATGGGTATTGTTAGGCCCCATTTATGTAGTGCTGCACCAAATGCTACTTGTCCTTTTATCGGATCTACTTTCCATATTTTTTTAAACTCAGGTTCAGCATGTAATTCAACCAGACTGTTGAAATCTTTGATTATTTGTAATAATCTTCTTTGGATTTCTTCAGGTGTTAATCTTAATTCTTTGATCAATCTATCAATTTTATTAATATATAATAATGGTCTTGCTCTTTCTTCTAGACTTTGTCTTAAAACTGTTTCTGTTTGTGTCATTACACCTTCTACAGCATCAACTATTATTATAACGCCATCAATAACTCTAAGACTCCTCGTTACATGACTTGTAAAATCAACATGTCCTGGCGTATCTACCAGATTTACTACATAAGGCTTTTTTTCAATTTCATGGTATAATGACACATTAGCTGCTTTAACAGTCATTTGTCTTAGTTGTTCAATTTGCACATAATCTAATGCCAATGCTGTACCTGCAACTTTTGGCGATAACATTCCTGCTGCCATTAATAAAGAGTCCGATGTTGTTGTTTTACCGTGGTCAACATGGCCTATTATACCTATATTCCTAATGTTATCTAAATTATCCATTAACTTCAGGACTTCCTCTGTCTGCTTAAATCTTACCATGCTTACACCTGATGTTATTTATTTTTAATTTCATTTTTATAAACTTATTCCTTAAAACTTTTATGTTTCATTTTTTAAATATTTAGCTAAATATTAAGATTTTCTGTTTAATGATTGTAGTAGGTTTAGATTTAGCAGCAAACCATAAAAAACAAAGCGGTTTTTGTATATTGAATGAAAATCTTGAAGTTAAAACGTTTTTGTTATTTACTGATAACGAAATTTTAGAACATGTTAAGCGTTATGATCCTGAATTAATAGCTATAGATGCTCCTTTATCTTTACCTCTAGGACGAACATCTTTGGAAGAAAAATCTAATATTCATTTAAGATTATGCGATAGGGAATTATTGGAACTGGGCATTAAATTTTTTCCAATTACTTTGGGTCCTATGAGAAAATTAACTGAAAGAGGAATAAAGCTCAAGCTAATGCTTGAAAATCTAGGATATAAGGTTATAGAGGTTTTTCCTGGTGCTACGCAAGATATTTTAGGATTGGTAAGGAAGAATCAAGGTGTAAATAAATTAAGAGAAGGTTTAATTTCGCTAGGAATAAAAGGAATAAAGAATGAAATGAATGATGATGAATTAGATGCTATAACTTGTGCTTTGACAGGTTTATTATATTTGAAGGGTGAATGTATTGAATTGGGCGATAAAAAAGAAGGAATATTAATCATACCTAAATTCAAGTATTAATCATTGTTTATATTTTGAAGGCCACCAGTTCCATTTTTTAGCGATAAGCATAATTGCAGGGACAAAGAATGGAATAATAATTAAGGAATCAAAAAGTACAGCTAAACCCACGGTAAATCCAACCTGATTAATTAAAGGAAAGTCTGGAATCATTAAAGTTAAAATTGTCAAGGATAATATCAATCCAAGTACTATTATTGTAGTTCCTACTTTTTCCAATGCAATTTTTATAGCTTCTTCATCAGTTTTTCCTTTTATTTTCTCTTCTTTTATTTTGGTAACTAAAAAGATATCATAATCTACTCCTACAGCTAACATTGTAACTATTAAAAATAAAGGAACGGCATTTATCAAAGGAAGATTGAGATATAAATTATAAACTATAAATAATAGTGCTAATGACCATACCATTCCTGCTGAAATAGTTAGTATAAGTCTTATAGGAATTAGAAAGGAATATAATTGAATGAATAATAGCAATATAATTATGAACGATAATGAGAAAATAATTATAGGATACGCATGATCAGTTACATCTTTTGAATCTTGGGACACTTGGGTAACACCGCCATAATAAATTTCATATTTTGAATTTAACTCGTTAATTTTAGTCTTTATTTTCTTAAGAGTTTCAATAGCTTGTAAACTAAAAGGTTGTTTATCTATTGTTACTAAAATTAAAAAACTTCTGTTAGATTTTCCTATAAATCTATCAATTATTGGAAGATAATTTTTACTAAACGTCTCATTTTTTAGCAGTTCATTAATGTTTTCAATAATCTCCCCAAAAGGAGAAACAATTGTTTCAACATATATAACCTCTTTAACTTCTTTTATTTTCTGAACAATTTTATATGAAAATTCTAAAATTGAAGGATTAACCGTTGAATTTATTAATATTTGTTCATTTGTTTCAACTAATATATAGATTGGGTTTATAGTATTTCCAAATTTTGAATAAACCATTAAGGTCGCTTCTTTAACATCAGAATTGGACATTAAAGGAGGTATGTCAAGCACTGTTTGAATATTCAAAGCATAACCTAAAGCTAAAAGAGTAACAATTACAAGTACCATGGTTAATTTTCCTTTATTTTTCTCGTCAAAGGATGCTATTTTTGTGAAAAAGGAATGGTTTTTTCTTCTGTTATTAATTTTTAATGGCCAAATTGCTTTGTCACCTATTATAAACAATAATGAAGGGAGCAACAAAAGATTTGTTAACAATGTTACACCTATGCCTATAGTATTGGCTAATGCTGCATCTCCAAATAAAGGTATATTCATCATTGTTAAAGTTAAATAAGAAAATAAAACTGCTAAGGCACTTACAAATACACCTTGCGAACTCCATATGCACATTTCCTTTATAGCTTTGCTTTTTTCTTGTCCATTAATTCTTTCAATTTTATATCTTCTAATCATATAGACAAAATAATCACTGCATAATCCTAATATCAAAATTGTTAATATGGATGGGGAAATGTAGCTTAATTTATGATTAATGATTACTCCAATAATTAGGTAAACCAAAAAATATGTTGTGGTTATTGTTGTAACAAATAATAATAAGGATAGTAAACCTGTTATGATAGATCTAAAGTATAAAGAAACTAATATAAATACAATTAGTATAGCTAAAGGAATAACTGTTTGAATTGTAATAAAACTGGATTTTTTAAGCTCATTAGAGATAGCTGGAATGCCTGTAAGGTATATTTTTTGGCTATATTTTGTTTGAATTTCATTTTTTATTTCATTAACTTTGTTTATTGTATGATCTGCAGGTTGCTTTTTGAGTATTAAGGCAATGATGAACATATCATCTTTGACCAATGTATTTATAATTTTTTGATTTAATTTAATTGGATACTCGTTGATGTTGTTTTTATTTATAGTATCTTCAATTATTAAGGTAAAATTATTATTAATTATTAATTTCTTTAAAAATTCTTTAAAGTTATTTGAAAAGGAAAAAACATTATTTTCAATATTCTCTATTTCTTTACTTACAAGATTTACAAAATAATCTAAAATTATATCTTCTTGATTTGTATTTAATAAAACTAAATCGTAAACAATTTTATCAATATTAATATTATTTAAAGGATATTTTTCTTTAATATATACTAAAGTTAATTCATATGTGGCAGTATTTATATCTTTTTCATTATTTATTATTTTCTTTATATAATTTAATAATATTTCTTTTTGAATCAAAGAATTATTTAAATACTTAGCTAAAATTTGAAATATTAAATTTTCTAACACTTTTTTATCTTGCCAATTTCTTATTGAAGTATTAAGCAGAATTAATTGTAATAGTAAAGGATCAATTGCATTAGCTAAATATTTGTATGAGATGTTTTTAATTACCAGATCTGAAGCATCTATTATATTTGAGTTATTCTTTGTTACAAGATAATAAACTTTTTCATAATATTCTTCGAAATATAACTTTAATGCAGGATCTTTTATTTCTACTCTATTCATCACGCATTCTTTAGCTTTAACTAACCTTTTTGATATATCATTTTCAATAGTATAATTGTAACATTTAATATAAATATAAGGTAAATAGTATAAAAAATTTAAAATATTAGTCAAAGTAGAATTTAAAACAAAATAATTATTTAAGATTAAAGTAATATTTTTCTTAATTAAAAATATATTTTTTGCTAAAATTAAAGTAAGATTATAGAAAGTTCTTAACTGATCGTTATATTTTAACGCTATGTCGTTAAGTATGCTTTTGATAATTGAGTATATATGAACAACTGCACCGTCTGGAATTTCCTTTTTGAGATCTTGTTCTAATTCAAAAGCAATTTCTTTGATTTTATCAGAAAACGGGTCATCGGTTTTTAAAATTATATAAAAGTTATAGCCTGTTAATACGCTTAAAAATGGCATAGAATAATTTTTCTTTGCAAACTCATCCAGCAACTTATCTATCGTAATTTTAGACATGCTGTTAGGAAGTGTTATTTCTACTTCGTAAACTACAATTTCATTTATTTTATTTACAAAGAAAGCTGAGATGATGACTACAATTATCCAAAATATCAGAAGTAGTTTGTAATTTCTTTTAATAAATGTATAATATCTTTCCATTAACCTTTCCATAACCGTTTTAAATTAAGGTTTTTTAAAATAAAAATTATATTATTGAGACATGGAAAGTATCAAGTTTATCATAGAAGTATGTGAACCTTTTATAAGTAACTGGTTATTACTTGAAATAAAACATTCTTCTATTATTGTAGGTAAAGATAAATTGTTAATTACCAATGTAAAAGAAAATTATGTTCAATATTTAAGTAAGTATGGCAATGTCTCTTCATCTAGCATTATAGACCTTAAAGATCTTCATGACAAAATAATAATCTTAGATCCCTTAGCTGATTTAACTCTTACACCAGAGGAAGCCTCTAATCATATGTTGGTTATTGGAGGTATATTAGGAGACGATCCTCCTCGAGGAAGAACTTTTAAATACATTACTTCAAAGTTGCCTAACTGTAAAGCAAGAAACCTTGGCAAAAAACAATTCTCAATAGATGGGGCTATATATATTGCTAAATTAATTAATGAAGGGAAAAAATTGGAAGAAATACCAATAATGGAAAATTTAGTAATAAAAGTCGATGAGTTTCATGAAATTATTCTTCCGTATGTTTATCCATTAGTAAATAATAAACCTTTAATATCTGATGAATTAATTGAATATCTTAAATACTATATAGAAGAAGATGAAGAAATGTTGTTAAGTGGAAAAATTCCCCCTTTGAGATATTAAATTTTCAGATAAAAAGGCCCCTATAATTAAAAATATTATAATTAATATTATAATAAAAATTAATTGGGAAGTTTTTAAATTAACATTGTTATTAGTTTTAATTAAAAAATTATCTAAATTAAGTAATTGCAAAATGAATATAGTAAATATAAATAATCCTGTTAATAAAACAAATAAAACTGGTTTATTCATTTTATTAATTCTTCAATTAAATAATTTAAATTTACATCTTTAAATCTATATTCAATATCATCAAATTCTTTCCTTAATTTAATAACATCTTGTCTTACTTTTTCAATATCTTCACCTTTATAAACTCTTTCTATAAGCTCTGCTATTCTTTCCATTTCTTTTTCCTTCATTCCTCTTCTAGTCACTTCATTAACTCCTAATCTAATTCCACAGTCTACTATAATATTAGCTTCCTCAAGCCTTTTAGCGAAATCCATGTTCTTTTTATAATCTTGGAAAATCATTAAAACTTGATGAGATTCCGTAAATCCATATTCTTCTCCAGCAATAGGAAATTTTCTTTCATATAGATTTTTAGCCAAAACTTGCGAATTTTTAATTATCTGTTGTGCATATTCTTTTCCAAAATGTTTCATTTCCAATAAAGCCCAAGTTAAGGCTGC
>JAVVGB010000004.1:0-44570 GCA_032249315.1 Thermoproteota archaeon | reverse complement strand
ACTTTTGCAAGAATAAGAAATAGATTGTTAGAAAAGGAAAGAAAAATTGCTTCTCTTGAAAGTGCTTCTGAAAACATTTCCCAAGGTTAATGGTAAGCTTAAAAAAACAAGTAGCTATACTTCTTAGAGATCTAAAATTAAAAACAAGACCAATTGTTAAGTTAGAACAGTATGAGTTAAGTTCAGAAGAAGCAAGCAAATTTATGTATAATGTTTTTATTCATATAAACAAAGGAGAATTTTTGGATGCTGGTTGTGGTTCTGGAATGTTAACTTTAGCAGGAATATTAATGGGCATAAATAACATCATAGCTGTTGATATCGATAAAGAAGCCTTACTTAATTTAAAGTATAACTTGAGTAAAATAAATAAAGAGCATATAATAGATATAATCCAAGCAGATTTTTTAAAATTCAATTTGAGAAGAAAAATAGATTGTGTTTTTATGAACCCTCCTTTCGGAACAAAATATAGACATATGGATAGAAAATTCTTGGAGAAAGCATTCGAGGTTTCAAATAAAATATTTTCTTTACATAAAAGTGGAAATTTTAAGTTCTTCTTGAATTTGGCTAAAAAGTATGGTTTTAAATTAAAATTAGTAGATACTTTTGAAATCATGTTAAAACAAACAATGAAATTTCATAGAAAAAGAAAATATTATGTATCGGTAGATCAATACTATTTTATTAATGAGTGAAAAAGATAAACCGATAATATTACCTGGCGATAAGATTTCTTCAATAGAAGAGTATATTCCTGGCGAAGGAACTTTTGAAGAAAACGGAAATATCTATGCAGGAATTGGTGGACTTTTAAGAATTGATCATAAGAATAGAAAGGTAGATATACAAAATTTTAAACTTACTAGACATTCATTAAAGAAGGGTTATAAAGTAATAGGAATTGTAAAAAATATAATAAGAAATATCGCTGAGATAGAAATTGCATACATCGAAGATTCTAGAACAGAAACTAAATTGACTGCTTATCTTCCAATAAAAATAGGTAAAAACAGAGAGAATTTTCCATTAAAAATAGGCGATTATATAAGGGCTAAAGTTATATCAGTTTCAAATTTTCCTCTACTTTCAATTAGAGATAAAGAAACAGGAATAATTTATTCAGAATGTAATAAATGCGGAAAAGAATTTTATTTATCAAAAGATGAGAAAATCTTGATTTGTAAAGAGTGCAATAACAAAAGAAATGCTTCAAAAGTTAGTTTAAAATACTTATTAAGAGAAAAATAAAAAATATGGAAGTAATAGTAAAGGAAAAAACAGAAAATTCCCTATTATTAACATTTAAAGGAGTCGATCTAGGCTTCTTTTACCTTTTATCAAGAGAATTATTAGAAGATAAAAATGTAGCAAATGCATGGGCAAGAAAACCCCACCTCTTAATAGATGAGGTTGAATTTTTTGTAGCAACAAAAGAAGGTGATGCTTTAAAAATAGTTGAAGAGAAAATTAGCGAAATTCAAAAGAAATTCTTAAAAATAAAAAAGGATGTAGAAAAAATTGCAAAAATTTAAAATACCAAAGTTTGAAGCGAGACTTTACTGTGGTATTTTTAAAAAAATAAATTCTAAATTAATTTTAGTTACATTAATTTATAGAGCAGGATATATAGATGATATAGAAATGTTTTATGTTAAAGATAATCCTATAGATTTTTTAAAAATTAAATTAAAAGAAAGTAAACATTTTGCCCAAATAAGATATGTTTTTTTAATTATAGATCAATTATTATTTAATTTAAAAAACTTTAACAATTTTCCTAAACCTTTAATAATTAAAACTAAGAAGAAAATTTTATTAAAAAATGTTTCAAGACAGGAATATGAAACGTTAAAATCAAGAGGATATTTGAAGCATAGTTTAAATATTTTAAGAGTAATATTAAAAATATTCAATCATGAAATTTTGTCCTAAATGCAAAAATTTACTCTTGCCAGATCATCAAAGAAAAGTATTAAAATGTAGAGTATGTGACTATGAAGAGTCGATAACAAAAAATACTAAGTATGTAATATCTGGCAAAGTAAACAAAACAAGTAAAGAGATTGTATTCATAGATGAAACAAAGGGTTTAAATCTACCAACAATTGAAGTAGAGTGCCCCAAATGTCATAATAATCTTGCTTATTGGTGGATAATTCAAACAAGAAGAGCTGACGAGCCCCCTACAACTTTTTATAAATGTGTTAAATGCAAATATAGTTGGCGGGATTATAAGTAGGATTTTAAAAAATTATTTAAAAGAAATTTAGTTCTAACTTCCTCTAAACTCTGAAAGGCGAGTTTTCATTTTTAAATATAATTTTTTATTATTAGTGTAGAAATATTATTTGAATATGTTAAAAATAGAACTTGACGATGCAAAGCTCTGGTTACAGATATTAGAAGCAATAAAAGATATAGTTGAAGAAACAATTTTCATAGCTACGCCAAATGAGCTCACATTAAGAGCTATGGACAGCGCTAAGGTAGCTATGGTAGATCTACGTTTGCCCTCAATGTTTTTTGCAAATTATCAAACAGAAAAAGAAGAAGTAAAAATTGGCTTTTCCATAGTAGACATGGTTAAGACTTTGAAAGGAATAAAGAAAGGTTATAGATTAACAATTGATGTTACAGAAGATAATTTGCTCAAACTTACATTTCTCGGAAAAGGAACCCACGTATTTGAATTTCCTCTTTTAGATATTACAACAGAAACATTACCGACTCTTAAATTAAAATTTGATTCAAGAATAAAAATCGAAACTGATTTATTATATGATACCGTAAAAAATCTAGAAAAATTTAGCGATTACTTAATTTTTAAAGCTTATCCAGACAAATTTGTCATTAACGCAAGAAGTGAAAAGGGAAGAGCAAACTCTGAATTTACTAGAGATGATCTAATAGCTATAGAAGTAGAAAAGGAAAGCATAACAGGATATTCAACTGAGTATTTATTAAATATACTTGGAAAAAGTGAATTATCTGAAGTTACAATATTAGAATTTTCAACAAAGAATCCTTTAAAAGTAACTTATCCATTAGTAAACGAAGGAGAATTTGTATATTATTTGGCTCCTAGAACTGAAATCGAATAATTAATTGAAAAATATATTTTTCAATTAAAAAATTATTACTAAAACAATTTAATATAGCAAATTGTGATAGCAAATTTATCTTTACTTGCTCAATATCCTTTTTTACGTTCGTTAGCTAAATATTTAGAAGAAATTCATTTTGATTTTGAAGAAATAATTAAAATAAAAGACCCAATATATTGGAAAGCTTTAGAAAGAATTAAAAAATATGCTGAAAATAGAAAACTTGAGTATGAAGAAGATCCCTATAATGAGATTTCTATATTTTTAGTTTCTTTATATCTTGCTTCTCAACTAGGAAGCTTTTTCATAAAAAAATTTGCTGACATAGAATCTAAAAGAATAGCAAAGAAATTAATCAATGAAAAATTTGAAACAATATTGTACATAGCAAAAGATTTTTTAAGCGAAAAAATTTCTGTAGAAAACTTAAAGAAGGATTTTGAAGAAATAAAATTAATATCCTTACCTTTAACAGAATACTTACAATATGCTTCCCACTTTAGCGGATATAAATGGAGTTTAACCTTTAAGGAAATTAAAGACGGAAAAGTTCTTTTAAATTTAAAAGACATAGTTAGAATAATTGAAGAAAAGTATAGGCAATGGTTAATTATAAAATGTGAAGAATTGAGTTCATTGGTTTATCCTGAAGTTATCGAAGACCTAAAAGATATAAAATTGGAAAAATTCAAAATAATTGAAACAACTAAATATGAAGGAGAAGATCCTCCTTGCATGAGAATTCTTTTACAAGAAATTAAAGAAGGGAAAAAAATTACGCATATAGGAAGATTTGCTCTTGTAACTTATCTAAGAGTAAAGGGTTGGAGTGTGGAAGACATAATTAATTTATTTAGAACTTTGCCTGATTTTAAAGAAGATATTACTAGATATCAAATTGAACATATATTTGGTTTAAGAGGTGGAAGAAAGGTTTATTCTGTACCTAGCTGTTTAACAATGAAGGTAGCTAATCTTTGTTTTCCTGAAAGTCCATATTGTGATAATATTAAGCATCCTTTGCAGTTTAAGCAAAAAAATAAATGGAAACAAAAATAAAATCATTATTTTCAAGCTATTATTATAGACTTAGAGAAGAAGATATAATTGTAAAAGAATTAAATAAAAGAGAGTTTGCTATTTGGGAATTTAATTCGGATACATTAACTAGACATTTAGCCTTTGAAAATTCCTTAAGTCTTAAAAAAGAACTAATAAAAAAGGTTCCTTTGCATGTATATTATTCAGCAGCAGTATATGAATTTCCTTCAATGAAACAAATGGAAGCTAAGCACTTAAAATATGTTGATTTGATCTTTGACATAGATGTCGATCATATTAATACTGAATGCAAGAAGGTCCATGATTTATGGATTTGCAAAAATTGCAAAAAAATTTCTACAGGATTTGTTGAGAAATGTGACGTATGCGGGAGTTTAACAATAGATAGAAAAAGTTTTGTGTGTAATGAATGTATAAATTTCGCAAAAGAAGAAGTTTTTAAACTTGTAGATGATTTTTTGGCTACAGATTTAGGAATATCAAAAGAAGAAATATTAATAGTATTTTCAGGCAATAGAGGATACCATGTACATGTTTTCAATGAGGATTTTAGAAAAATAGATTCTAAAGCAAGAAATATGATTGTAGATTATATTAAAGGTACATCCTTTAAGCTGTATTTTCATAATTTCTTAGTAAAAAATAACTATAAATTTAAAGGAATAAACTCCTTTGGGTTCTCAAATAGATTAAGCGAAAAAATTTATGAAGAATTAAACAAACTTGATGAGGAAAAACTAAATAAATTAGGATTAAATGAGAAAAAGGTAAAATTGTTTTTGAATAAAAAACAGAAATATTTGTATTCTCTAACCAAATATAAATCCGATTATTCCTTTTTAAAAATACTTGAACCTTTATCAAAAGATCTGCTAAACAAATGGATCTCCGATATAACAGTAAATATAGATGAAAGAGTAACAGTTGATATGCATAGATTGATAAGATTACCCAATTCTCTTCATGGAAAAACAGCCCTTAGAGTTTGCCCCTTGTCTTATAATGAACTTGAAAAATTTGAACCTTATAATGATGCGATAGCTATAACTAAAGGTTCAGCAAAAGTTTCCTTTAAAATAAAGAGAGAATATCCTAAAATTACAATGAAGAATGAAGAGTATGAGTTAAATCAAATAGAAGGAAAAGAAATACCGATATATTTAGCATTATATTTATATTTGAATGGCTATGTCACAATCAACGAATTATTTTTATAATTATTTAAGGAAAAAGCTTGAGGAGGAAAAAAGCAGAAAAGAATTACTAGAACTTAATAATGATTTCTATAACTTTATCATAGAAACTTTAAAGTCACAAGAGAAAAAGCCGGTCAAAATAGAAGATAAAATAGAAAACCTGGAAAAAAAGTTTGCTAAATATGCTTTAAGAATTATTCTTAAAGAAAGATTAAAAAAAATAAACAATTATTTCGAAACTGGTATTCTTAATCCTTCTGTTGTAGAAATGCTTAAAAATTTAGAAAATAAGATAATTAAGAAACAAGCTGAAAAAATGACCTTATTATATGTAATTTCAAAAGAAAATATACCTGAATTTTTAGCTCCTGACGGATATTATTATGGGCCTTTTAAAGAAGGAGATATAATTTTTATACCAGAAGATATAACTAATATATTAATAAATAAGAAGTTAGCTTTGAGGATGGATAAAGATGAAAGTACCTGAATTAATTGTTACATATTGCCCAAGATGTAATGCACATACAGAGCATAGCGTAGAATTGTATAAAGCAGGTAAAAGGAGAACATTGGCTGAAGGACAAAGAAGATATTTAAGGAAAAATTTAGGTTATGGAAGTAAAAGAACAGCTGAACAAAAAAGATTTGCAAAGGTAACAAAAAAACAAACCTTAAAATTGAAATGCAAGAAATGTAAATATATTTTGCACAGGAAAGGTATTCGACTTAAAAAACTTGAAATAATTAAAAAGTAATATGGTAAAGAAAAGACACGAAATTATTCCAAGACCCAAAAGTTCCTTTATAAAAGTAAGATGTATAAAATGTACTTTTGAACAAATAACCTTTGATCATGCTACTACAATAGTTAGATGTAAAAATTGTAATGAAATTCTTTTAATTCCCACAGGAGGAAAAGCTATAATAAAGGGTGAAATTGTAGCAAAATATGGCTGAAGAGGAAACCTTACCTTCTATAGGCTCTTTGGTTGTTTGTACTGCAACAAAAGTATTGGAGCATGGAGCATACTTTAAACTAGACGAATACAAAAATATTGAAGGATACATGCCTATAGGAGAAGTCTCTTCTACAAGAGTATTCGATATAAATGATGTAATAAAAGTAGGACACCGATATGTTTGTAAAGTTATAAGAGTTTTTCCTGCAAAGATGCAGGTTGATATATCTTTAAAGAGAGTAACAGAAAAAGAAAAAAGAGATAAACTTATAGAATGGAAGAGAAAACAAAGGGCTTTAAAACTAATAGAAATAGTTTCCAACAAAATTAAATATGAAAAAGAAAAAATTATTAAAGAATTAAAACCTCTTTTGGAACATAAATTTGGAGAACTATTTTCAATTTTTGAAGCTTTAGCCAAAGAAGGAGAAAGCGTTATAGAGGGAGTAAATTTACCTATAGAAATTAAAAAAGAATTAGTAAGTGTAGCAAAAGAGCATATTAAAATACCTAAGGCTGAAGTAAGAGGGGAATTTTCTTTAACTTCTTTCCACCGTAGCGGAGTAAATGTTATAAAAGATATGATAAATAAAGCTGAAAGTAATTTAAAAGATCTACGCGGTTTGATAAATACAGAAATTAGTTATTTAGGTGGGGGAAGATATTTATTAGTAATTACTGCTGATAATTACAAAGTAGCAGAAGAAGCGTTTAATAAGTTTATGTCTACTTTAAGTAATCTTTCTAATCAACAAAAAGCCATATTTTCCTTTAAAAAAGTTCAATGATCTTAAAATGTAATAATTGCAGCAGGTACACAATTTTGGATAAATGTCCAGAATGTAATTCTAATGAACTAATTAATCCGCATCCTCCAAAATTTTCTCCTCAGGATAAATACTTAAGGATAAAGTTTTATGCTATATTAGAAAGGAAAAAGAAAATTTAACCTCTGGCTTTCTCTGGGTAGTTTATTTTATAAACCATTACATAACCATTTGGTGAATGATAGACTAAAGTAAAGTAAATTGGAGGTCCAATTTTAAGATCTTCTATTTGTTGCGGATATCTTTCCCTTAGTCCTGGTATTTTATAAAATATTAACTTATAAATTAAAGCTTGTTTTCCTTTTTCACCTGTAGGTAAACTTAAGAATATGTTCTGAAAACCTATATTAACTTGTGTTTGATTTAAATATAACCTTCTTACAGTTGCATCGTCATAATTGAATGCTATTCTTATCATCCAATAGCTTTTCTCAAGATCTCCTCCAATAGGTATCCACATTCCTCCTACATTAAAAAATTGTTCATAAACTAATACATAGCTTGCATTAAGTTGCCTAAATATTTTAATAGATTCATTTTCAGGACTTACTAAAGCTTTAGCTATTAAATTTATCTGAGTGAAATTATAATTAGCATTATCTGCAACATTAACCTTCCCCCCAAGAACCCTAATCCAATATCCATAATCCCACCATGAAGCTACAACAGTTCCTTCAGGTATATTATCCCTCATCCAGCTAAAGGTTGCTACCCAATCATTTACTACTTCACCTTGTTCGCCACTTAGTAAACTTTGAGGATTAGAAGCAACAGTTACAGCGTTAGGAGTAATAAGGAAAAGATTTAATAATAATATTATAAATAATATTAGCAAAGTTGCAGCTGAAGTGGAGGTTGGCAAGCCTTTAAGTAATCTTATTCTTTTTCTTTCCAAAAATGTTTCTTTCTTTAATTTTACTGCTTCAAAATATGAAAGTAAAATTGTTGAAAAAGCTATTGAAGAAATTAAAACTACAGGTTGTGCTGATAACATGAATAATCTATTTACAGTAGCTGTTGCATGAATTGAAGTTAATCCCATCAATATTAAAAATATATCATGCTCCTTTGCTCTTTTGGCTATAATAAAGAAACCTAATGGTAAAAATACAAACAATATTCCAAAATTAATAAAAAATTGAACCCAAGTTGTAGCAGCATGTTCACCAACTGATTCAATCCAAGGATTACCTGATTTTGCAAAGGGATTTAGAACCATAATAAATTTATCGTATATACCTTTAATTATTCCCATTTGTTGTAGCAAATAGCTTAAACCCAAACCAGATAAAACTATAATTATTAAAGAAAATGCAATTTTGATTTTTGATAACTTAGTTAAATATGAATAAATAAAGATCAAAACATAAGTTATCAAAGGTAAAAAGGCAAATTGGCTAGTTATAAAAAAGGAAGAAGTTTTAGGCAAAAGAATCAAAGTAATTATTGGCATAGTCATTCCTATTAAGTATGTCTTTCTTATTCTTTCATTAAATTTACCTAAAAGCATTAAAGCTAGAGTAGTCAAAGCAAATAAATTAACTAAATAAGTATAAGCTCCCCATGTAATGCATACCAAGGATAAAGATAAGCCAACTAATATTGGCCATCTCAAAGAATCTGATTTTAAAGATTTAATGAAGCCATAAATGAACAATGCAATATAAATTTGAGATATACTATCGTCATCATAGAAACCATATACAGTTCTTCCTACAGTTGCAGCTGCAACAGCAAAAAAGAAAGAAGCAAGAAGTCCTGTAACTTTATTATGAAGTTCTTTTCCTATAAAATATAACAGTACTGTAGTTATAGCTGCAGAAAACGGAGGAATCAATCCAGTTACAAACATTAATGGTAAGTTGATCCCTAAACTCTTTAATATTAAATATACAAAAGCTCCTACAAAAGCTACACCAGGATAAGACGTTGCAGGTATATCTCTTCCTGTAGGATACCACATTGTTTTATCCACACCAGAGAAAAACCATTCAATAAAACCATACCATCCTCTTTCAACAATCCATGAAGCAAGAAAATATTGATAATATGGATCAAATTCGTTTAAATAAATTCCATATTTTAAAGGAAGAAGCCTTACAGATAACGCTATTGTGAAGTTTACTGCCAATATAATAAGTATTAAAAGATTTTCTAAATTAGGTTTGGGAACCTTTTCTGTTATTTTTCTTAAAGGTCTAAATAATGATTTTATTTTTTTCCTAATAGCCATTACATAAATAAAGATAAATATGTTTTATATTTTTTTATCTTTATGGAAAGATATCACCCAACAGATAGAAGATATACCAAAGATCATGAATGGGCTTATAAAGAAAATGGATTAATTCTAGTAGGAATTACATGGTATGCCCAATCAAAATTAAAAGATATAGTTTATGTTGAATTACCTAAGGTAGGTAGAAAAATAAATAAAGGAGAAACTATTGCTGTTGTTGAATCCGTTAAAACAGCTTCAGATGTTTATTCACCTGTATCAGGTGAAATAGTTGATGTAAATAAAGAACTAGAAAGTAAACCTGAGTTAATAAACCAAGACCCTTATGGTAAAGGATGGATGGTAAAAATTAAACCTTCAAACCTTGAAAAAGAATGGAATGAACTTCTTGAAGCTAGCGAATATATAAAATTAATTTCTACTTAAAGTTTTTCTCTTAAAAATACCTAAATAAATAGTTTGATTTTTTATTACCTTAAACCATGTATCATAAGCTATATCCAGCTGTTTTTTCATTTCCTCAACAGTTTTTGCGTTTTGACAATTATAAAGCATATATTCTATTATTGCTTTAGCATGATCAAGGTCGTTTAGATCCTTTAATTCAAGTCCTTTTTCTTTAACTATTTTAAAACTTTTTTCAATATTAAAAACATAAACTGGTCTTCTCCTAAAACTAGTAATAATTACATAGAAGGTACCTAATATTACCAACCAAAATGAAATAGTTAAAATATATTCAATTTTTATTGATTCATAAACTACATATAAAATGCCTGCAAAAAATATTGCCAATAATCCTGGAACAGGATTCAATTTTTTAATTACAGTAAAAGGATCTAAAAATACTAGATCATAAAACAGGCTAAGCAAAAATAATCTTTGAAATTGTTTTAGCCACTCTCTTTGCTCTCTTTTCACAAATTTTAAATACAAATTCAAAATAATTTTTTTTATGGTTATAAGTAAGTTAACAAAGAAATTCGAGGGGTTCAATAAATTTTATAATAATTTGGTAAAAATCATAAGTAATATTTTGCCTTATACTATAGCTGTTTTAATTATATTGTATTTAGCAGGGTTTATATTTATAATTACACAAAATCCTTTACCTTATATAGCACAACAAAACCAGCCAATATCAATATTTTATCCTAGAGGCAGCTCACAGCAAACAATATTAGAAGGATTTGCGATTTTCTTTATTTTAGTTATCTTATTTTCTTCGCTATTAATAATGTATCAAACAGCAACAAAGAAATATTATACTACTTCCCCGGTTATAGTGTTATCACTTGCTCTTTTTATTTTCTTTGTATTATTTTTAGTACTAATAACTATTTTAACATCTAAATTTAGTGTTTAAAAAGTTTAAATTAATTCGAAGACCTAAATTTAAAAATAATATAATCAATTAAAGAAATAACGAAAGGAAGAAAAATAAAGAAAAATATCATATAAGTTATTTCAGGATTAACTTCATATAATAGAATTTTTCCAGTTTCATAATAATAGTAGATGGCATACAAGGAAAAACCAAAAAGAATTATACCTGTGATTGCTAAGACTACAATTTTTGTTTTTCTAATATTTTCTTCCATGCAATAAAATTTAAATATTAATTTCTTATATTAATTTCTTTGATTATGTCTGCTCCTACACAAGGAATTCCTGTCTTAATTCTAAAAGAGGGAACGAAAAGAACCGTTGGTAGAGAAGCATATGATGTCACAATTGCAGCTGCCAAAGCTTTAGCAGAAGTATTAAAAACAAGCCTAGGTCCTAGAGGAATGGATAAAATGCTAATTGATAGTTTAGGAGATGTAACAATAACAGGAGATGGAGCTACAATACTAAAAGAGATGGAAATTCAACATCCTGCAGCTAAAATGCTAGTTGAGGTAGCTAAAGCTCAAGATACTGAAGTAGGTGATGGAACAACAACTGTAGTTATTTTAGCTGGTGAATTGCTAAAGAAAGCCGAGGAATTGCTCCTACAAAACGTTCATCCTGTTATGATAATTGATGGTTACAGGAAAGCTATGGAATTTGCATTAAAAGAGATTGAAAAATTAACGGTGCCTGTATCGATAAATGATTATGATCTAATTAAATCTGCTGCTATAACTTCAATGTATAGCAAAGCAATTAGCGAATACAAAGAAAAATTAGCAGATATTGCGTTAAAAGCGTGCTTAAAGGTTACTGAACAAGTAGGAAATAAGTATAAAGTAAATGTTGATTATGTAAAAATTGAAAAAAGAAAAGGAAGATCTTTAGATGAAACAGAACTTATAAACGGTATAGTAATTGATAAAGAAGTTGTTCATAGCGGAATGCCAAAGTTGGTAAAGAATGCAAAAATAGCAGTGATCAACGCTCCTTTGGAAATTGAAAAAACTGAGATAACTTCTAAGATTAGCATAACATCTCCTGAGCAAATGAAAGCATTTTTAGATGAAGAAACTAGAATACTAAATAAAATGGTAGAAAAGATAGTTTCAGCAGGTGCGAATGTTGTAATATGTCAAAAGGGAATTGATGATGTTGCACAATATTTATTAAAGAAAAAGAATATCCTTGCAGTAAGACGGGTTAAAGAGAGCGATATAGAAAAAATTGCTAAAGCAACAGGCGCTAAAATAGTTACAAATATTGATGATTTAACAGCTGATGACTTAGGCTATGCAGGAGTAGTTGAAGAAAGGAAAATTGGTGAAGAAAAGATGATATTTATAGAAGATTGTAAGGATCCTAGAGCTGTAACAATTTTAGTAAGAGGTGCTTCTGAAATGATAGTAGATGAAGCTGAAAGAGCCTTGCATGATGCAATATATGTTATTAAAAATGTAATAGAAACAGGTAAACTTGTATATGGAGGTGGAGCAATCGAAGTAAGTTTAGCTAATAAAATTAGAGAATTCGCAACTACACTACCAAGTAAAGAACAATTGGCTGCATTAAAATATGCTGAAGCAATTGAAGTAATACCTACTATATTAGCAGAAACAGCAGGCATGGATCCTTTGGAAGTATTAGTTAATTTGAAATCTTACCATGCTAAAGGAGAAATCCATTATGGTATAAACGTATTAGAAGGAAAAGTTTCTAGTATGCAAGAATTAAAAATTTATGATCCTGCAAATGTTAAAATACAAGCTTTGAAAGCAGCAACAGAGGCAGCAATAATGTTATTACGTATAGATGATATTATTGCAGCCTCTCCTCCTAAAGAGAAAGAAAAGAAGGGTGCCGAAGAAGAAAAAACTCCACCAGTCTACTAATAAAATAACTTTGATAAAAGTGTGGAAAGACCCTAAAGGCCCAAATTTTTTGACCAAATACGAAAGAGCTAAAATAATTGGACTAAGAGCAAAACAGCTAAGTGATGGAGCTCCACCTTTAATTGATGTTCCTCCTGATGTTACAGATCCGATAAAAATTGCTGAATTGGAATTAAAAGCTAACAAAATTCCAATATTAATAAAAAGAATTTCTAGTAATAGAGAATATATAATAAAATTGGAAGAAATTAATAAGTAGACTAAGCCTTTCCTATAACAATCTCTTTTTTATCTGTTACTGTTATTATAACTTCTTCACCGATATCTGGCTTATTTTCTATTTTTTCCCATTCTTCTTCCTTAAGTATTAATATCATTCTTGAAAATAAGGTATACTGAATAGGTAAGATACTTCTCAAAGTTTGTTGGATGGCAGGTATTAACCATTGCAAAGAAGATTCATCTCTACTAGCTATTGAAGGCGGCCTTTCTCTTTCTTGAGCAAATTCCAATCTTACATACCATTCGTTATTTTCTTTAAACATATTCTTAGATATCAAAATAGTTTTAAATGAAATGCTCATAAAAAGAAATTAAGATAACATTTTAATATATTTAGCATATTATTAAAATAATGGGATTACGCATTCCTCCGATCAAAGTAAAATATTTAATAGAAAATCCTAACGTTATACGTGAAATAATGAATTTGATTGAGGAAGTTAAAAAAGAGCCTACAAAGTTTCCAAGAAAATTAATTTATTTAGCAGGTGGATGGCCTCAAGATCCTCCACCTCCTTTAATTAAAAAAATTATGACAAACATAGTGGAGGATGAGGAAAAATTTTTGAGAACTGTACAGTATGGACCAACAAGAGGGTTAACTGAAACATTAGAAGCAATTGTACTCTATGAGGAAGAAATGTTTAATCGGAGAATAAGCGAGGAAAATATTTTTATGGGTAATGGAAGTACAGAGTTAACATTTTCGCTTCTTAATACCATTTTAGATGATGATAGCGAAATTATTCTTACAAGGCCTCATTATTTAAATTATTTAAGACAAATAATTTTAGCTACGAATCCATCGATAAAGATAAAATATTGGGATTTAGTTCAAGATTATGAATACGATCCTTCATTGGATAAATTACAAAACTTAATAACAAATAAAACATCGTTAATCCTTTTAACTTCACCAGGAAATCCAGACGCTCAAATATTAAGTGATGAAACATACAAAGGAATTATTGAAATAGCTAAAGATAAAGGAATATTTGTAGTCACAGATATTGCTTATAGAGGATTCTGGTATTATAGAAAACCTCAATATTTTTCTAAGGATATTGAAGAAAACGAAATAATAATATGTACTTTTTCAAAGGAATTAAGAATACCTGGATTAAGAATAGCCTATATTTTAACTAATAATAAGGAAATTTTAAGAAGATTAGAAGTAATTGAACAAACAATTAATCTTTGTCCAAATAATTTCTCACAAAAAATAATAGCTGAATTGTTAGGAAATAAAGAAAATATAAAAATTGTGAGCGAATTTATTGAAAAAGGTCGCTTATTATATAAACGAATTTCTGAATTTACTTATGAAAACATAAAAAATCTTGAAGGAATATATACTTTAAAACCTGAAGCTGGATTTTATGTATTCTTTAACCATGAGAAAATAGAAAGAAATTCCAAAAAATTCTGTGGCGATTTACTATTAAAAAAACAAGTTGCTCTTGCTCCAGGTTATGATTTTGGCTTGGATGGATGGACAAGATTATCTTTTTCTTCAGCAGTACTAAATCCTGAAATAATAAAGGAAGGTATAGCAAGAATTAACGAATTTATAACGGAAGAAAAACAAATAAAAGAAATTCTAGAATAACGATACATTTATATAACATTTCTATTAATTTTTTACATACAAGGTGAAAATATGAGTAGCAGCGAAGTACCAACCGTGGCACCTGAAGCACCTAAGAAGAAAACAGGTACAATTCCAGAAAACACGGTTTATGTCGGCAAGAAACCGATCATGGGATACGTTGTAGCAGCTTTAATGCAATTCCAAAGAGGCGGAAGCAAAGCTATTTTAAAAGCTAGAGGAAGAAATATATCAAGAGCCGTAGATGTTGCAGAAATTCTTAAAAATAAGTTCTTACCTAATCTTGTAGAAGTAGAAAAAGTAGAAATAGGAACAGAAAGGATCGGAGAAGGTGAAAAAGCAAGGGACGTTTCAGTAATCGAAATACATCTTCAAAAAGTAGCAAAGTAAACCAAAATTTTTTCTTTTTTTATGTTCAATTCTAAAAATTTTTATAAAGGGATTATTGGAACGATAATTTTCGCCTTATTAATTGTTTTTAGTACTTTAATTTACTTTGATCTCAATTTTTATTTTTTAACTGTCTTTTTTCCATTATTTATAATTACTTTTTTAATTACGCCTTATATCAATAAGGAATCAGTTTTATTAGGAGGAATAATTGGCCTAACTGTAAGTTATTCAATAATATTACGTCTAGAACTTGCAATTGTAATTCCAGCATCGATCATAACCTCTTTATTTTTATCATTTTATAGTCAACTATTCATTAAAGAACCTGAAAATAAGAAGCATATTATAAATAATTTATTTTCTATCGTTCTTAATTTAATACCTGTATGTTATCTACTTTCTATATTAAACTCGTTATCTAATCATCCATTCATATCTTCATTTTTATCTCTTTTGTTTACAAATATTGTTATTGTTCCAATCATTGTAAATTTGATAACATATTATTATGGTGTAAAAATAAACAGTTATACGGTAATCTTTAGGGAATTGCCTTCCAGAACTCATTAAAAATTCAATTTCTTTATTTTAAAGTTAATAGTTAAGCTTAGATTGATACGGTGAGCTACTCCCTCGTTTAAGCTGGGAGAAGCATTGCTACCATTTTGAAGAAAATTATCTTTTAAAAATATCTAAGATTTTCTTCCCACCATAATAGCGAGACTTTCATTTTACTTCAAAAAATGAAATAAATTGGTTTAACTATAAGGTTTTCATTTTTGGAAAATTCTTATATCATAAAAAGGAAAATAAAAGTAATGTCTGAGCTAAAACCTGTATATACTTTAAGAGTAACAAGTATAGCTGATATAGCAAGGTTTGCTGCAACAATGCTTACTTTAGGACAACCTGTTTATCTTTTACATTTTAAACATAACAATAAACATTATTATGGTATTTTGGCTATATTCCACGATTATTTTAATTTGAACGGCGTTCCAATATTTTATTACTATGAAGGAGAGGAAGAAGGTAAATATGTATTAGTAAAATTAGATGAGACAGGAGAACATGTAGTTTTTTCAGATAGGACAAGAACAGGCTGGTTATCAATACCTATAGTTTCTTTATATGAAAAACCTGATTTCATAAAACTATGATTTCTCCAATGTAAGGAAAATTCCTGTTTTGATTTTTTCCAAATTTTCCATTCCTTCTATAACTTTTCCTATATTTTCCAAATGATCCTGTTCTTCTTTAGTATATATTACAAGTGATTCATGTAAAGGATCATAGCTAATATCTCCTTTTTGGTGTTTATAGATTTTTCTAGCTGAAGCTTGAGGAATTCCTATTTTAAATAAGATCTTATTACCTAAAATAAAAACTAGAAATTTTGATGGTAAGTTTCTAATTATTTTTTCTACAAGTAAAGGATTACTCCATCTATTTAATTCTAACTTTGATATTATTTCACTATTGGTTTTAACATAAACCGTATATTTTTCAATCTCTTTTTTCAACACTTATCTTTAACCAATATACTAGAAATAAATATGTCGATTTCCCATATATAGTTAAAAAATTCATTAACTCCTTGTAAGATTTCCTTACTATTCTATTTGAAGATTTTGTAATTTTACCTTTAGCGGTGTTAATTAATATTTCAGCTTCTTTTTTATTTAACCCATAAGCTAAGAATATAACATCCTTTAAATTGTTTCTATTAATTTTAAATTCATAAATATCTCTTAATGCATTAATTAAAAACATTGCTTTTGTTCGAATCAAAAGGTTATTTAAATTTACACTTTCAGCCATCTCTATATACTTTTTATAACTTTAGTATTTAAACCACCAACATCCTTTTCTTCATATTCCCACGCACAAATAGTATCCTTTGATATAATAAAGCTATGCCAAGTTAAACTATGTGACGCGTTGCGGATTTTCCTTATCCTTATTTGTTTAACAAGAAAACCTTTTTGTAATAGAATAGGATCGTATCTTAAGTCAAATATACCATCTGCAATATATTCTACTATTTGTTCGAATTCCTCAAATGTTCTTATTCCAAAATGAAGCGAAGCAAAAATAGGAATATTTCTTTTCTTACATATTTCCATTCTTAATACTTTAACCAAATCCAAGGCTTGATTTATTCCGATACTATATGCTATTTCTGTTAAAGAATCAATTATTATTATAATTTTTGGATTTTTGCTAAATAAAGAATCGACTAGAGTTATTATAGAAGATAATATTTCGTTCCATCTTTTATTATGAGATATTATTACAACATTGGTTGAAATTTTATTGTTTGCCAAAGATGGAAAATTCAAGTTATAGGAAAAAAGATCGACGAGGATTACTTTTCCTTGTTCTACATAACTTTTACCATTTTTATTTTGTAATATATACTGGTAAGCTGATAACGGATGTTCATCAGCACATAAATAAATACCAATATATTTTCTTTTTATAAAGGAAAAAAGTATCGAACGTAATATAAAAGACTTCGATATTCCTCCTTCTCCAGAAAAGATTATAAAAGAATTTGAAGGGAAACCTTCAGGTAAAAGTTTATCTAAAAAGTCTATTTTAAATCTTATCTTTTTTATTTTAGAGTTATTAGTTCTTTGAAATTCGCTCATCCAAATATATCTTTATCATCAAAAAATAACCCTTTTAAATTACTAAGAAAAGTATTACTAACGTAATATGAGAATAATTTCAGTTAAATTACCTGAAGCCTATGTTAAAAAGATGGAACAATTTATAAAGGAAGGAAGATTTACAAGTAAAAGTGAGCTTATAAGGTATGCATTATTTGATCTTTTTAGAAAGGAAGAAGCAATAAAAAATGAAAGAGAAAAATTCTTTATAGGACCTTAGAAGGACATCTTTTCAACATTAATATCAGATTTTTCTACCCCGCAATTTATTATTAGAAAACCAAATTTTTTCATTTCATTAATTAAATCTTTACTTGCATTTTCAATATATAATCCTGCAATAGATAAATTATATTCTTTAAGTATTTCCTTTGTGTATTTATTATAATTTAAGATTATATTCATTATTTTGGTTAGATTTTTTAAATATTTAAAATTTTTTTTGTTATAAAGAAAAAGAATAATGTAATCTATTCCTATTTTATTTATATAGTTTATTATATTATTATCAATTTTTTCTACCAATATAGGCAGATTAACTATCGAAACCAAATTTGCTCTGTATGCTTCAGCTACAATTCTAGAAAATTTATCGAAACCAAGTTTCATTATTAAATAAAGATCTAAAATAAGGCCTCCGTAATAAGATTTAAAAACATCGCTAAAAGCTAAAGTAAATTTTGAGAAGTTTTTAATATCTTGAATATAAGCTATCTTTAAATTTTCATTACGAAGATCAACTAAAGTCCTGTTGCTCATAATTTTAATTATTCGAATAAATATTTTAAAAATAATGAGCTCAGAGGATATTATTAAAAAACTTAGAGAGATGCAAATAGGAAATTTAGGTATTTATGGAGATTACCAATTAGAAATAATAAAAAGAGTGCTTGCTATGGAAAAGAAACTAGATATGATTATAAAAAAATTAGAAGAAATAGAAAATATTTTAAAGAAACAAAATGGGTAAAATAAGAGTTGCAGAATGTCCTAATTGCGGTGAAATTTTAGCTTTCTATGCAAGTTACAAAACTAAATTATGTACCAGATGCGGAAAAAGATTCGATGTTTTAAAAAGCAAAATTTATGGAGTATTTGATAATGCATTGAAAGCTTCTGAATTTGTAAAAAAGTTAAAATATTCAAGAAAAAATGCAAGAAAATATAGTTAAAGAAGGTGATAACGTTTTATTAATCCTTCAAGAGGGTAAAAGATATCTAATAAAAGTAAACAAAGGTGAAATATTTCATACTCATAGAGGTTATATCAAGCATGATGAATTGATAAACAAAGAATATGGAAGTTATATAAAATCTAGTTTAAATTATGATTTTTTCATAGCTAAACCTACATTATATGATTTCATAAGAAAAATCCAAAGAAAAACTCAAATAATTTATCCAAAAGATTCAGGCTACATAATTTTAATAGGAAATATTAGTAGCGGTTCTAAAATTGTTGAAATAGGTACAGGTAGTGGAGCTTTAACATGCGTATTAGCAAATGCAGTAAAACCCAATGGTCATGTTTATACTTATGAAATTAAGGAAGAATTCTTAGAAATTGCGAAAAATAACGTTAAAAAACTTAATCTTGAAAACTATGTTACTTTTAAATTAAAAAACGCAATGGAAGGAATTGATGAAAAAGATGTTGATTGCATAATAATAGATATTGCAGATCCTTGGAATTTAATTGGAAAAATTAAAGAAAATCTTAAAGGAGCTGGAATAATAATAATTTTTTGTCTTACTGTATCACAATTGGAAAAAACGTTAAAAGCTTTATATGATAATGATTTCGTAGATATCAACACAGTAGAGATACTCGAAAGAGAATATCAAACAGAATTAAATAAAATAAGGCCAAAAACTAGAATGATAGGTCATACAGGATTTATAATTTGGGCTCGAAGAAAAATAGCTAGAACATAAGTTAAGAAAAAGTACGAAATGAAATGAAGTTTTAATACTAAGCTAATATTAAAATGTTTTATAATGTAATAACCAATATTTAAAAATTTAAAAAATAAAAATCCAATTATTAAAATATATAAAATATCAAATGAATTTATCAAAAATAAATTATTTTGGGAAATTAAATATATTATCAAAAGAAAAAAAGCTAATAATGAATCATTATAGAAAAATAAATTATTTTTAAAATTATATATAAAAATCAGAATAGTAGATGAAATTTGCAGAATAATTAAATAATCTAAAAAATTTATTAAAGCTATAAAATGAAAGAATAAAAATAAATAAATTATAAATATTAAAGATGAAAACAAATTGTTATCATAAAATTTAAATAAATAAAATAAGTAAACCAAGAAAGAGAAAGCTAAAAAATATATTAATATATTAATAGAAAAAGAATCAAAAATTAATCTAGATGCTAAATTTTCATTAGGATCGAAAATGAAAATTACAAATTTTCTTTCAAGAACTTGCCAATACAATCCTATGTTTGGCAGAATTACGAGCAAAATAACCAACAGAAAAAGTGGAAAAGTTATAAAAAAATTAATTAATTTGCTTGTTCTAACTGACTTTGAAGAAAAATTAGATGGCAAGAAAATCACAAATAATAAAATGAAAAATGTAAAAATAATGATAATAAAATTTTGATAATAAATAAAATTTTTAATTAAAGAAAGAAAAATTATTAATAGAAATAATAGAATAAATGACATTTTTATAAAATTATTTTTAAAAGAAAAATAAAAATAAATTGATATACTAATTAAAAATGATATAATTATGTTTTCCATCTTTTAAAGATTATATATATAATTAAAATAATAAACAAAATTAATAAATAAATTTCAATAAAATTTACTCTTAAAAATTTTTCTAAATAAAAATTCTGAATTTCTAACATGAAAAACATGTTAGATTTCAATGAGAGATAAAGTGAGAGAAAAATAGAGGAAGCTAAAATTATTCTTAAAAGCCTAATAATATCCATAAAATTATTAAGAGCTAATTATTATTAAAAAATAAATGAAAAAAGATGAAAATCTTACCGAATGGTTAACAGAGGCAGCTTTTAATGCTAATATTTATGATTATGGCAAATATCCAGTAAAAGGCTGCGGTATCTGGTTACCAAATGGCTTTGAAATTAGGGACAAAGTATTAAGAATAATTAGGGAATTGTTATATAGTACAGGACATAAAGAAGTATTGTTACCTCTTTTAATTCCAAAGGATATGTTAGAAAAAGAAGCAAAACATATAGCTGGATTTTTAGATCAAGTTTATTGGGTTACTAAAGGCGGAGATAAGCAACTTGAAATTGAATTATCATTAAGGCCTACAAGCGAAACACCAATGACATATTATTTTAAAGATCTTATAATTTCCTATAGAGATTTACCATTAAAGGTTTTTCAAATAGTAAGTATATTTAGGTATGAAACAAAAGCAACACATCCATTAATTAGAGTAAGAGAAGTAACAACCTTTAAAGAAGCCTTTACTTTTCATTCATCTAAAGAAGAAGCAGAAGAACAAATGAATGAAGCCTTTAAAATTTATTCAGAATTCTTTAAAATTCTAGGAATACCTTATATAGCTGTAGAAAGACCTGCATGGGATAGATTCCCAGGAGCAGATAAGTCTGTAGCTTTTGATACAATACTTCCTGATGGAAAAAGTCTGCAAATAGGTTCAATACATAACTTAGGTCAAAACTTTTCAAAAGTATTTGATGCCAAGTTTATGAGAAAAGATGGGAGTTATGATTTCTTATATCAAACAAGCTATGGAATATCTGAAAGAGTAATTGCTTCATTGCTTATACATTATGGAGATGATATAGGGGTAGTTTTATTGCCTAAAATTGCTCCTATACAAATAGTAATTATTCCTATATTTTTTGAGGGATTAGAGGATATTATATTAAATTATTCTAAAGAAATATACGAAATTTTATCAACTGCCAATTATAAGGTAGTGATGGATGAAAGGAAAGATGTAACACCTGGTGAAAAATTTTATTATTGGGAAAGACAAGGAGTTCCTTTAAGATTGGAAGTTGGACCTAAGGAAATAAAAGAAAATACTGTAAGATTTGTAACAAGAATAGGTAAAAAATGGAATGTAAAAAAAGAAGATATTGTAAAAGAAGTGAAAACAACATTAATGAATTTAGAAATTGAGTTGAAAGAAAAAGTGCAAAAAGAAATGAATAGTAGAATAGTAGAAATTAATAAAATTAGTGAAATAGAAGAAGTTATTCGTAACAAAAAATTTGCAAAATTTAGTATATGTAATAAAGAAAGTTGCGGAACTTATTTCGAAAAAATACAAGGATTAAAATTTTTAGGTTATGATGTTTTAACAAATAAAAAAGGAAAATGTATAATATGTGGTGAAGAAACAAATATTTTAGGCTATGCAGGTAAAAGCTACTAATTTTCTATTCTGATCCTCACCTAAAAGCCAAAGTTTTGGATCTATTTTAACTGAATTTAGTTTTTAAAAATAACGTTATATATATTTTGTTATTTTTTAATAGTTGATAATGCCAAAAAAAAGGAAAAGTAGAGGAAGATCTAAAGGAGGAAAAGGAAAAGATTCGATACTAACATGTGATGGATGTGGTAGATTAATTCCTAGAGGAAAAGCTATAAAAGTTACAAGAGAACAAAGCTTAGTTGATCCACAGTTGGCTGAAGAATTAGAAAAGAAAGGGGCAAGAATAATGAAGGTGCCTGTTACAGTGGTTTACTGTGTATCTTGTGCAATATTCAGGGGAATAAGAAAAGTTAGATCTGAAGAGGAAAGAAAGAAAGAAAGTTGGCTGTGATAAGATCTTGGTTAGAAAGATTCATTGAAGAGATATTAAAAGAAAATAAAGAAAGCTACACAATAAGCGGTGGAATGGCAGTCTCTGGACCAATACATATAGGAAAACTTAGAGGCGAAGTAATATATCCTTCAATTATTACGAGATACCTAAGAAAACAAGGGAAGGAAGTAAAACATATAGTAATAATTTATACGCAAGATCCATTAAAAGCCAAAGAGCCATTGGTATCTAAACAATTCATAGAAAAATGGAAAGGAGTTAGAATAGTTAATGTTGAAGATCCAAAGGGCTGTCATAATAATTGGGTCGAACATTTCTATGAAAAATATGAAAAAAGTTATAAAGAGTACGGAATAACCGCAGAGCCTATAATGACTCATGAAATATATGAAAAGAATGAGAGAATGAAAGAAGCGATCAAAATATTTTTAAATAAAAGAAAAGAAGCAAGAGAAATACTAAATAAATATAAAGGAGAGAAATTACCTGAAAATTGGTTTCCTTTAAAACCTTTATGCAAGAATTGTTACAATATATTGACAACAAGAGTATTATCGTTGGAAAATGAAAATGTTGAATACGAATGTAATAAATGTGGTTATAGAGACAAAGGTAAATATTATGAAGGAAAGCTAGAATGGAGAGCTGAATGGGTAGCATTATGGTATACTTTTAATGTCGATGTTGAATTATATGGCAAAGATCATGCAGCAGCAGGAGGAAGTAGAGAAAGTTGCAATGAATTATATGAAAAATTGTTCAATAAAGCTCCACCAAAAGGTTTTGCATACGAATGGGTTAGTTTAGTTAAAGAAGGAAAAAAAGAACCGATGGGAAGCTCTGAAGGAGTTTCATTTGATATAGATGAATGGTTAAGAGTTGGAAAACCTCAAGTTCTAAAATATTGGTATTTAATTATGAAAAATAAAACTCATTTGGATTTTGATCCTTCAAGAACAATTCCTTTATTACATGAAGAATATGATAAAGCTGAAAGAATATATTTTAATTTAGAAGAACCTGCAACAAAGGATTTAAAACATGATATAATTTTTAGCTATGTAGCTGCAAATGATTTTGATCCTCCTAAAAAGTTGGGTTTACAAGTTCCTTACTCATTAATGGCAATATTAGTACAAATATTGCCAAAAGAAAATAGAATGCAAGAACTGATTAAAAAATTAAAAAGAATGAAAATAATTTCCGACGGTATAGATTACGAAGAAGAAAAGAAATTAGAAACATATGTAGAAAAGGTAGCTTATTGGGTATCCAATTATGCTCCTGAAAATATTAAAATTAAAATACAATATGAAATTCCAGAAGGAATAATAAAAGAATTAAGAGAAAACGAGATTAAAATGATAAATGATGTTTATAATGTAATTAAAAATTGGGAAGGCGAGGTTAATAAACTAGAAACAGAAATTCACAATGCTATTAAAATAAACAACATTAAACCAAACCAAGGTTTTTCCTTACTTTATAAAATAATATTAGGCAAAGAGAATGGACCAAGGTTTGTTTCATTGGTCCAAGCTTTAGAAAAAGATACTATTCTAAACATTCTTTCAAAAGTTATTAAATGATCGGAAAATTTAAAGGAATTTTAGATAAAAACCTTGAGAAAGTAGCCTATAAAATTAATGAGCTTGGAATAAAGCCAAATCATTTAACTTTTTTAGGTTTAATGCTATCTATTTTAGCTTCTTATTTTTATTTTTTTAAAGAATTAATTATAGCAGTTATTATTTTATCCATAGCTTCTTTTTTTGATGCATTAGATGGAATAGTTGCAAGAAAGACGCACCAAGAAACAAAAAAAGGAGCATTTTTTGATTCTTTTGTAGATAGATTCTCTGATTTTTTTCCTCTTTTTGCAATTGGTTTGGCAAAATTAGTAGAATGGCATTATATAGCTATTTGCATATTTGGAAGTATGCTCCCTTCTTTTACAAGAGCGAAAATCGAAGCATTATCGCTTAAAGAAAATAAAACGATAAACTATACATTAGGTGAAAGAGGTGATAGATTAATTATTCTTATACTATCTTCTATTTTTGCTTATTTATTTGACATTTTCATATTAACACTAGGAATTTTATTAATTGGAATTATAGGAATTATATCTGCTTTGGTTAGAGCTATCTATTTTTTCCTTTATTTTAAACCTTCTTAACTTTAAAAGTTTTGTAAATTTTTAACTGAAGAAATATTAAGACTTAAAATAATTTAGAATTATGGAAGAAGAACTAAGGAGTGTTATAGATTACGGTCTTTCTCAAGGAGCTAAATATGTAGAAGCAAGGTATCAATTATTAACTGGAAATTTTCTCTCAATGAAAAATGGCATCGTAGATAATGTAGGAAATTATAATATTCGAGGAGTTGGTATAAGGGTTATTTTCGAAAATTCCATAGGATTTTCTTCCACAAACATAATAAACAAAGAAAATTTAATTAGTACTTGTAATAAAGCAATAAAAATTGCAAAAGCTGCGAAGAAAAGAACTGTAAAATTTGATTCATGGAGAGATTATCGTGATACTTGCATTGTAAAGCCCAAAATTGAATATAGATCTATTGAAGATATCGTTAATGAGTTTAAAGAATACGATAAAAGAATTGTTGAAAATGAAAACAGAACTGTTTTTAGAGTTTTCTTTATAAGTAAAACAGAAGAAGAAAAATTGTTTATAAATAGCGAGGGATCTGTAATTGAACAAAAATGGCCAATCATTTCATTATTTGCTTCTTTAGTTGCAGTTGATCATCAAAAAGGCTTTGTTCAAAGGTTTTTACAAGATGGTGGAAAAAAAGGCTGGGAAATAATTCATGAAATTGAATACGAAGAAAAATTAAAAAGCGAAGCTAAAATGCTAGGAAAAATATTAAATGAGGCTGAAACTTTAAAAGAAAAAGGAGAATATGATGTTATAATTGATGGGGAAATAACCGGATTAATCTCCCATGAATCCTGTGGCCATCCTTTTGAAGCAGATAGAATACTAGGAAGAGAAGCTGCTCAAGGAGGAGAATCATATTTAAATTTAAATATGTTAAATAAAGAAAAAATCGGAAGTGAAATATTATCCATAGCAGATGATCCTACGATAGAAAAAGCTTCAGGATTTTATGTTTATGATGATGAAGGTGTTCCTGCAAGAAAAAGATATTTAATAAAGAATGGTGTACCTACTGAGGTTTTATTAAATAGAGAATATGCAGGCTATTTATCTACAAAAAGCAATAGCGCAGCTAGAGCTACATATTACTACAATGAGCCTTTAATAAGAATGGCAAATACCTATATTGAACCTAGAGATTTTACAGTTGAAGAAATGATAGAAGATGTAAAAAAAGGTATATATTTAAAGTCATATATGGAATGGAACATCGATGATAGAAGATGGAATCAAAAATATACAGGTCTTGAATGTTATTTAATAGAAAATGGTAAAATAAAGCAAATGGTAAAAAATGTAGCTCTGGAAATAACGACTGGGCATTTATTTAAAAATATAGATGCTATAGGTAAAGACCTAAAATTTACTCCAGGAAATTGCGGGAAAGGAGAACCTATGCAAGGAATTCCTGTATGGTTTGGAGGACCTACTATTAGGGTAAGAAAGGTATGGATAAAATGAGCGAAATAGATAAAAAGGCTGAAGAATTACTATTAGCTTTGCAAAAAAAAGGTGCAGAAGATATAATAATAAAAATATCAAAAACTGAAGATGTTTTAATAAGATATGCGAATAATGAAGTGACAATTCCAATATATAATGAGGAATCTCATATTGAACTAAGATTTGGATATAGGAATGTTGTATTACTTAGTTCAATTAACAACGTTTTGTTTGATGCAGAAAAAACATCAGAAGAATTAATAAAAATTGCATCCCAACTTAAAGAACAAGAAGTTTACGTTAAAATTCCTTCCACAAAGTACAACTACGTTCCTATATTAGATGTAGACGAAGAAACAAAAAGAATCTCAGAGTTGCTTCCAGGAATTGCTGAAAATGTTATAAATGAGAGTTTAAAGGGAAGAATTAAAAAGGTTGCTGGTACATTAGAAGGAAAAATTGAAAAAATAAGAGTAATAACTTCAACAGGTTATGATTTGCAAGATATAAGATCCTTAATTATGCTTAATCATCGTTGCTTTTCAAACTCAACTTCCACTGGTCAATGGGCTTATTGTTCAAGAAGTGTTAAAGACTTAGATTATAATTTAGTTGTAGAAAAAGCTGCTCAAATTGCAGAAATAAATGTGAATCAGAAAAAAATCGAGCCTGGCAATTATGATGTAATATTTTCTCCTATGATATTCGCAAGTCTTATGGAACATGCTGCTAGTGCTACATCTGCTTATAGTGTAGAATTAGGATTATCTTTCTTTATAGGTAAATTAAATACAAAGGTTGCTTCAAATAAACTTACATTATATGAGGATCCACATGATCCAAAATCTCCAGCATATTCAAGATTTGATGATGAATGTATTCCTACAAGAAAGAAGGAAATAATAAAAGATGGTATTTTAGTTACATATCTTCATAATTTAAGAACTGCAAAGAAATTTGGAACTGAAACTACTGGCAATGCAGGAATCGTTTTTCCTACACCTTTCAACGTTCATGTAAAGGAAGGAGATTACAAAGAAGGAGAAATATTTAAAGAAGTTAAAAAAGGATTATTTTTGCTTAACAACTGGTATCTTAGATTTCAAAATTATGTTACAGGCGATTTTTCAACAATATTGCGAGATGGAATATTTTTAATTGAGAATGGAGAAATAAAACAAGCTTTATATGGCGGAAGATTAAGCGAAAACTACTTAAACCTTTTAAATTCTATAGAAGGACTTACAAATGTAAAGTATCCAATAAAATGGTGGGAAGTAAATATTCCTACTTACTCAACATATGCTTTAGCAAGAAATTTAAGGATAACAACGGCAGAGTGAGACACTCCACGACTAAAATAGGTAGTTTCCAGCGTTTAGAGTAAGGTTCACACCTAGCTCTTTATTTGCTAGTTTGGTAAGTTGCAATTATTTATCTTTCCTTTGACCTTTAGAATTTTTTCTTACAACTATTTAAGTTTTGCTCATTCTTTCCAGAGGTTTGCTCTGGATTTTCTAGAACTCATTTTATAAATTAAACTTTAAGTTTAAACTTTAAATAAAGATAAACAATAAACGCTGAAATTAAAGAGGAAAAATAGGGGATGAAAATAAATAGAAAATAGAGTGGTTGATAAGAAACGGAAAGAAAAAATTCAGTAAACGAAGGGAAAATTGGATTAAATAAGCTAAGAATTTGTTTATAATAAACAACTGGCAAATAAAATACTAAAGTTATAGGCAAACATATGATAGCTAATGTAAGAATAATACTCCTTCTATTTTTTACCTTTAAGTTAGAAAATAAAACAATAAAAGAGAATATCAAAATTAAATAAGAGAATATTGCAGCAGTAATTATTGTGTACAAAAATGCTGTTTGAATGACGTTAATTATGTAAAGGAAAACAAAGAGATGCATGAGAGTTAAATAGACAATTGTGGAAACATATACCAATTTCATAAATATAATTAATGAAAATATGTATTAAATATTTTAGTATGGATCAATTTGACTTTATTTTAAATTTAACTAAATTATCTATAATAACATTGCTTTTTGGTTTTGCAGCATACAAGGATATCAAAGAGAGAGAAGTTGAAGATAAAGTTTGGATATTAACTTTTATTTTAACTGCGCCTATAACATTTTTACAAATTTTTTATTTAAAGACAATTGCTTTGAATCTTTTAATCATATCATCAGTATTATGTTTTTTATTCGGTTTACTATTATTTTATGTAGCCAAATTTGGAGGAGCAGACGCTAAAGCAATATGGACTTTGCCTTTTGTTTTTCCCTCGAGACCTGACTTTAATTTTGATCCTATTCTTAAAATAATTGTCATTTTCCCCTTTTCTGTTTCTATTTTATTTAATGCTATTCTATTATCTGCATTTTATATATTTTTAAATATTTTTAAAAATACATTATGGTATATAAAAAATAAGGAATTATTTAAAGATTATAAAGTTAATTTTTTTGAAAAAATTCTATTATTTATCTTAGGTGAAAAAATTAAAAAAGAAAAACTAATCAAAAATAAGTTTTATATATCTCTATTTGTAAATAAAGATGGAAACTTAAAGCTTGAATTAAATAAAGACGTAAGAGATATTGATTTTAATAATTTTGAAATAAGAAAAGGAGGCTATGAAAGTGAAAGTTATTGGGTTGAAAATCCTCAACCTTTCCTTGTATATTTATTTATTTCTATTTATATAACGATTATATTTGGCGATTTAATATCTTATATATCTTTTGCTTTGCTAAGAAATTTAATCTGAATGGAAAATTTAAATATTCTAATTTATATATCAACTACATGCCAGTGAATAAATTAATAGCAGTAATAGCTGAATGGGAAGCAGCCTCAAAATACGTTAAAAAAATAGTAGAAGAAGTTAGTAAAAAACTTAACATTAACTTAGAGATAAAAAATGAAGATTGGGATTTCTTAGCTACTTATGGTCAAAAAGACGAATATGGAGGAGTAGAAGTTCCACAAATTTTTATAGAAGATGATAAAGGCAATATTAAATTTATAATGGGAAGAGTACCTTTAGATGAAGAAGGAAAACCTGATTTAGAGAAAGGCAAAAAAATTCTTGAAGAAATTATAAAAAATTATCCTTAAAAATATTTTCCTAAAGAACTCATACCAACAATACCTTCAAAATCTATACCTGCAGGTTCCAATAATTGTTCTAAAGTGCTTCTCATAATTTCAACATATTTATTAAAATCTATTTCATCTAATCTAGCCAATTGAACTGCTTTTACACCATCTTCGCCTCTAACTTTTACATAAGAAACAGTTTGACCAGCTTTGACATCGAAACCAAAGTTCCTTAATTGTATAGCAGCTTTAACATGTTGTGGTGTCGTTTTCGTATAATCTTCTATGTTTTTATTCATCGTTACTCTTATTACTAATTCAGATAAGGAAACATAACCTGATCTTAATCTTAAATAGTTAGCCTGTACTATTTTTTTAATTTGTTCTTTTGCAGTTTCAAATTCTTCTCTTTTATTAACATTTTTAAGAATATTTACTATTTCATAAAATGTTTTTTTAACAAATTCTGGAATGTGTTTTTTCTTACCTAAAAGACCTTTTATATCAACATTACCATCGTAAGTTACCCCAAAGTAGTTTTTCTTTCTTTGAGAAAATACCACATATTTATAGGTTTTATCTACTTCAATATCAACTTTTAAAACATTTTCAACTTCCTCAACTAATTTATTTAATAAACTTTTTGTAGCATTTTTAATAAATAAAGAATCAGTATCTCCGTATATAATTTCAAGATCTAATTTTTTAGCTAATCCAATTGTCTTATCTATACTAAATCTTCCTATAGCTGTTATACTTTCTGCTGCTGCAGGCGTATATAAATCGGATGTTTCAGCTCCTAAAACACCATATGCTGCATTTAATATAACTTTCATAGAGGATTGTATTACTTCATATTGAAATCTTGTAGCTGCATCTAATTTAGGGTCTTTAGATCTTGGTTTATACCATTCTACTCTTAAATCTCTTAAACTTCCTATCAATAAACTTAATATTCCTCTTCTTTTCTTACAAACCCAATGAGATACTCCTGGTAATTTTTCTAAAGAACATTCCTTATGAGGACAGTCAATGGTTTCAAATGATATATTCCAAATTTTTATTATTGAAGGATACAGTGAAGCAAAATCTACTACAGTAATATTAAAATGTATTCCAGGAATAGGTTCTATAACTTTCGCTCCTAGATATTTCTTTCCTTTTATTATTGCAGTTGTAGATATATTACCTTTTACAGATGCTATATCTTCTTTATTAGGGATCAATTCCCTTCGTTGTCTTAGCTTAAAATTAACCATATTTTTAATCCAATTTGAAACACCAATACGTGTTACATCTTCCATTGGAAGCTTTGTAATTCTCATAAGTATTATTATTAACTTAAGAACAAGCTGAGAGTTAAAATTAACTAGCTGATAAGTTATCCATGCATCTTTATAGCAATACGCTGCTAATTCATATAACGATACTCTGTTAATAAAATCTTCCAAAATGTTCTTTTCAATTCCTAATAATGCCTTTGCTATTGAATTTAGATCAGTTTCATCATATTTTCTTGAAAAAGCGTAAATTTGTATAACTTTATTATGGAAAAATTTATACAGATCAACATGAATTCCAGGTATAACTGTAGCAATTTCTCTACCTAAAGATATTGGTATCTTTTCTTTAGAAAAACGTAAATGTTCCTTTGCTCTATGATATAAATAATTTAAATCAAAATTATCTCCATTAAAAGTAAAAACAATAGGATAAGAAGAAATTATTTTAAATAATTTATTAAAAAGTTCTACTTCGTTTTCACAAATTTCTATATCAACATCTTTTAATTCTTCAGACTTTTTACCCAAAGGTACATTTCTTCTTAAAACGAAAACTTTTTTTAATCCATCACTGCCTACGCAAGCTGCTGCAATAACTGGCATGTTTGCTTTTTTTGGAGAAGGCATAATATTAGGACCTTCCATTTCAACTTCTATATCTATTGCTACATGTTTTATTGATGGTATAGGTTGATTTAATATTCTTACCCAATTCTTAATTTCTTCAAAATAAACAGGATCGTTACCGTATTTCTTTTCAAGATCTCCCATAGAAACTTCATCGAAATCCTCTACCAATTTACCATCTACTATTTTATAAGGAGCACCAGGAATTAGACCAAGATCATGAATGTAACATGAGTGATATTTTATATTCGCTTCCCATTTTTTATCAAAATATTCTCTAAGAGAATTTTTTCCTCCTCCTACAGCCAAAGGATCCTTAGCTATTATTTTTATTAATTCTAAATTTTGATCATTTAAAGGATCATAAATCTTAACTTTTTCATAACTTAAAAAGCCTGGATGAAGTGCGATCTTAGGATTATTTTTAATATATTCAACAGGAGCTGATACATAAAAATATGGTTTGTGACCGAAACTATCATACCAATAATATATTTTTTGCTGAACAGGTTCGTAAAGCTTAACTAAAGCTTTTTTATGTTTACCGCTATAAGTTACTGATAATATAAAACTCCGAGGTAAATTTTGAGGAGATTCAGCTTCAAATATTGTATATTCTTCTCTAAGTTCTTCTTGCTCAATTTCCCTCTCCTCTTCTTCATAATCAATTAAGGACATTATACTAAATTATATATTAAAAAAAAGTATTTACTTTTTTACTTGAATATTTGACAAAACAAAATTATTGAGAAAAATATTTAGCTAACCTTTTTATACCTGTTTCTATTTTTTCTTCATCTTCAGAAACAAAAGTTAATCTAAAATGTTTATTTGTAGTTTTACCAAAATAAGAGCCAGGTATAACAACTACATTTACTTTATCTAAAATATCATCGGTCACTTCTTCAACATTTTTCTCTTTGATATATTTAGCGAAGTTAGCAAAAATATAAAACGCTCCTTCAGGAATTTTAAATTCTGCTTCAGGTAAATATTGCTTTAACATTTTTGCCATAAAATCTCTCCTTTTTTTATAAGTAGGAATAACGTATTCATTTAAGTATTTATCTTTTGCTTCTGAAGCTAAATAATTTATTAAAATTAACTGGGCCGGCATGTTGGGACATAAAGTAACAAATTGTTTAATTTTTTCCATTGCCGAAATAATTTCTTTATTAGCACAAACATATCCTAATCTAAAACCAGGCATCGAAGCTTCTTTAGAAAAGGAGCAAACAGAAATTACAACATCCTTATTATACTGTGATAAATATACATTTCTTCCTTCATAAACTATATGCTTATATGCCTCATCGACAACAACAAAAATTTTTTTATCTTTAGCTATTTCTACAATTGCCCTAGCTATATCTTCTTTAATTATTCTTCCTGTAGGATTTTCTGGAGAATTTAATATGATTAACTTTGTTTTTTTAGTAATTTTTTCTTTTAATTCTTCTATATTAGGTTGATAACCTACTGTAGGATCCTGTGTGACATAAACAGGCTTTGCATTATAAAATTTTATAACTTCCAAGTATCCTAAGTATGTAGGATCTGTAAGAATTACTTCATCTCCTTCCTCAAGAAAAATGGAAAGAACAAGAAAAATGCCTTCAGTAGACCCATCAGTTATAATTATTTCATCTTTATCATATCTAACTTTAGTATATTTGTATACATCCTCCGAAATTTTTTCCCTTAAATCAATGGAACCTTGAGTAGAACCATAACGAGAAATTTCATACGGATTATTTTTAACATAATTATAAAGATCATCAAGGATTTCCTTGGGGGGTAGTAAACTAGGGGCGCCCCCACCAAAGGAAATCATGTCTCTTTTTCTTTTAGCTTCATCTAATAACGCAGCAATTTTTCTCATAGGAGACATTTTCACTTGGAAAACACGTTTAGCTAATAGACTTTCATAATAGCTCATATTGATATTAAAATGTTCAAATTTATAATATTTTCCAAAATATGAAAAGTCAGCCTTTTAAATGGCCAAGAAGGTTAAATTTGTTCATATAATATAAATTAAGAATAGTGATTATAATATTTCCTTAAATATTTTTTAATTTTATTTTCTTGATATTCAATTATAATTTTATTTTTTAATATCCAATCAGGTAAATTTTTCATTATTATATTACTACAGAATCTTGAATCTATAAGAAAAACTATTCCTTTATCCGTTGGGCTTCTAAAAGCTCTTCCTATAGCTTGAACAGTTTTTCTAATAGCTGGAATTATATATCCATAAAGTTTTCCTTTTCCTTCAAAGATCTTATTTAAATAATTTATTTTTTCATTTACCAATAAAGAAGGAGGCTCAAAAGGTATTCCTATAATTACTACTGTGTCCATTTTTTCTTCAGGAAAATCTTCCCCTTCTGCTACTCTCCCTCCTTGAACTGAAATTAAAATAGCATTATTTAATTCTTTATATTTGTTTATAATCGAAGAAAGTTCTTCGTTTGAAATTTCAGGTTTATCGATAAAAATAGGATTTTTTATATTCTCATTCAAACCATTTTCTATTAGGGCTTTTATTATCTCATAGGAAGCTGTGAAAACACCGATGTTACCTTTACTATTTTCTGAGATTTCAGTCAAAATTTTAATCAAGCTTTTATATAAAAGAGGATTTCTTTCTTCATACTTTGTGGATAATGACTTAATAATAATTGTTAAAACTTGAGGATTATATTCTGATCTTACTTCAAAAAATTCAGAATTATTTTCAAGACCTGCTAATTTTGAGAAATATTCAAAAGGTTTCAAAGTTGCTGAAATAAATATTATATTGTAAAATTTTTTAAAAAATTGGGAAAGAAAAAATGAAGGATTAAAATTAAAAATTTGAAAAGATAAATCGTTATTCATCTTTTCAAGAATAAAAATTGCATCGTTGTTTGAAAAAAGTATTTTTTCATAAAAATTTCTTATTTTAACTATTTTTTGAATAAGTGAAATATCCTCCAGTACCGTCTTTTTTTCATAAAAGTTAATTATAAATTTTAAAAAATTTAATAAATCGATACCATAATTTTTTTCAAAATAATTTAATAATTCATATAAATTTATTTTTAAGTAAGAGTTATTATAATTTTCAAATAATTTATTAAATAAATACAATAATTTTTCTATTATATCTTTTATCTCATAATTTTTTGTTTTTTCCTTTATAAAAATAAGATCTGAAGCTAAAATATTTCCAACTAATTTTTTAGAAGCTAAATCGATAATATTATGTGCTTCATCAATTACTAAAATACAATCAGAAAGAGAAAAATTCTCCAAAATTTCTTGATTAAAAATTAAATAATGAGTCGATATTATTATTTTAGAATTTAAAATCTTAATCTTTTGTAACTCATATGGACAACATGAAATATTTAAACCTAAATCTATTAGATTTAAATTAGATAAAAATTTTTTATCTTTTAAAATATTTTCAATAATATTTGATTTAATAATAAAATTTTTAAAATAATTACATTTATTTTGTTGAATAAGTTTTTTACATAAAAAATAAAACTCATCAAATTCTTTATTATTTATTTTTTCATTTATACATAATTCCTTTTTACCCTTTATCAAAGCGGTCTCAATTTCAAAATTTTTATTTAATAAAAATAATTCTTTACATACTCTTTCTATTTCTCTATATGTCCTTGTTAAATATACCAGTTTAAATTTTTCAAATAAATAAGGATAAATAGCATATAATACCGCTATAGTCTTACCTATTCCGCTAGGTGCTTCTAAAATTAAATTTTTTCTTTTTTCAATACTATTTCGAATAGCAGTAATTATTTCAACTTGTCCTTTTCTTAATTCACTATAAGGAAAATAAAGAAAATTATTCATATAATACATTTTAAAAATAACATAAAATGACAAACCTACTTACTTTGAAGAATTATATTAAAAATGAAGAAGAAAAAGGAAATTTGATCCGAATAAAAAAAGAAGTTAAAAGAGAATTTGAAATTGCAGCTATTTTGGGCAAATTTGACGATGGCCCTATAATTTTATTTGAAAAAATAAAGGATTTTGATATTAAAGTTGTTGGTAACGTTTGTTCTAATAGAAAAAGATTATATGAAGCTATGAATATGAATGAAGAAAATTATCATGAAAAAATATATTTTGCAATGGAAAATCCTTTACCTTGCGAAATTGTAAATTCTCCCTATTTCAAATCTGATCCTGAGATTAAAGTCAAAGATCTTCCTATTCCTAAACATTATGAAAATGATGCTTCATATTATATCACTTCTGGAATAGTAATAGCAAGAGAGGAAGATTTTCAAAATGCATCAATTCATAGGTTAATGTATATAGATGAAGAAACATTTGGAATTAGAATAGTTCCAAGACATCTTTATTCTATGCTACAAGAAGCTAAAAAGAAGGGAAAAGTATTAAATGTAGCAATTTGTATAGGAGTTCATCCTGCTGTGGCTCTTGCTGCAGGATTATCTCCTAATTATAAGATAGATCATATTCATGTAGCTAATAGATTAATGAATAATTCTTTTCATCAATTTAAATGTGATAATGGTGTTTATGCTTTAGCAGAGAGCGAAATAATACTTGAAGGATATATAGATCCTTTCGAAGAAATAAACGAAGGACCATTTACCGATTTAACAGGAACAGCTGATATTGTTAGGAAACAACCAGTAGTACATATTAAAAAGGTTTATGCAAGCAAAGAATCATTATATCAAGATATTTTGCCTGCTAGAAATGAACACTTTTTATTAATGGGTTTAGGAAGGGAAGTATTAATAAGGAAATATGTAGAAAGAATAACTCCTTTTGTAAATAAGGTAAGATTAATAAAAGGAGGATGCGGATGGCTTATTGCTGTAGTATCTGCTAGAAAAATAAGAGAAGGAGATGGTAAAAATATAATTGCAGCTTGTTTTGCAGCCCATCCTTCTTTAAAAATAGCAATTGTTGTTGATGAAGATATAGATATAGATAATATGGATGAGATTTTTTGGGCTTTGGCTACAAGGTTAAATCCTGCTAAAGGTATAATAGTTATAGAAGATGCTACAATATCTTCTCTTGATCCTTCTTCGAACCAAGAATTATCTTTAGGTAATAAATTAGGTATAGATGCAACAAGAAGTTTTTTAAAACCATATGAAAAATATAAAAGGTCAAATATTCCTATATCTAAGGAAAGAATTGATGAGTTGATAAAAGATGTTACTAAGTAAAGAAGAAGAAAGAATGTTAAATGGAGAATTTGGAGAAGGAGTAAAAATAGCTATGAAACTTTTAATTGGATTATCTAAAGCCTTTGAAGCAGAAAAATTGATAAAAATAACTAGGGCTCATATTGCAGGCATATCTTATGAAAATATAGGAGAAGAAGGACTTAGTTTTTTGAAAGAGTTAGCAGAAAAAGGAGCAAGAGTTCAGGTGCCTACTACAATAAATCCTTGTGGTACAGATCTAGAAATATGGTATGAGATGGGTGTAAATGAAGAATTTTATAAAAAACAGATGGAAGTTGTTGAAACTTATAAAAGATTAGGAGCAAAAGCAAGCTGTAGTTGCACTCCTTACGTTTTAGATAATGTTCCTAACAAATATGAACATGTAGCTTTTGCTGAATCTTCTGCGGTGATTTATGTAAATTCTTTCATTAATTCCTATACAAATAAAGAAAGCGGTCTATCTGCTTTAGCATGTGCTATAACTGGAAGAGCTCCTTATTATGGCTTACATACAGAAGAAGGAAGGAAACCGAGTTTCTATGTAAAAGTAGAATTTGATGTTAAAGGTCATTTAATGTGGGGTGTTCTAGGTTATTTGTTAGGTAAAAAAATAGGTAATGGAATACCAGTAATAGAATATAAAAAGCCTGAAAATTTAATAGATATTAAAGAATTCTGCGGAGGATTATCTGCTTCAAGTAACATAGGCATGGTATATTTTGAAGAAGATTTAAAAGAAAAAATAAACATAAAAGAAAAAATAACTTTAACTAAGGAAGATTTTTTTGAAATACTAAACGATTTCAATTACAATAAAGCAGATAGACTAGATTACTTTTTTACAGGATGTCCTCATCTTTCTCAGCAAGATATAATAAATATTGAGCGGGTAACTGTAAATAAAAAAATAAAAAATAATTCTAAACTATGGCTTTTTGCTTCTAAAAGTGCTTCAGAATCTACCACAATCGAAATTTCAAACCTTAAGAAAAGAGGAATATACATTTTTTCAGGAGCATGTCCAGTTATCGCTCCATTATCTTATAAAGGAATGAAAGTAGGTACTGATTCAATAAAGGCTGCACATTACTTAAGATCTTTAAAAGGAATAGAAGTTTATCTAACAGAGTTAAATGATGCTATAAAATTAATGTTAGAATGATAATAAAAGCAAGGAGCATATCTCAAGGAAAAGCAGAAGGTTATGCTTTAGTATCAAAGATGCCAATTTCCTTTTATGGAGAAGTAGATAAAAAAACAGGTATCATAATAAATAAAAAAAGCGATATATACATGGAAAGCTTAAAAAATAAAGTCTTAATATTTCCTTACAGCATAGGTTCAACAGTAGGCTCATGGATAATTTATGCATTAAAGAAAAATAATGTAGCTCCTGCAGCAATAATAGTCGATAAAGCTGATATGATACTAGCTTCGGGATGTTTAATAAGTGAAATTCCCTTGCTAGATAAACCTGAGAAAGATTTAAAAAATATAGTAAAGAAAGGTGATTATATAAAAATAGATGGAGATTTAATAATACTAGACTAAGGAAAATCTTCAAAGATTTTTTTACATATATCTTCTATTTTTGTTCGATGCTTTCTTTCAGTATAAACACGAAGAATGTTTAAATATCCTTTAATACTTTCAACCCAAGGAGAAAGTTCTGTTAAACTATATTTTATTTTTTTATCCTCTTCCACTTTTACTATAGGAATTTCAAAAGGGTCATATTCATAAGCACCATGGTAAGGTACCGAAGGGAGAATTGATAAATCTATAAACAATTCATCTTCATTAATATTTGCTTTTGCAATAATGCTTTCTTTAATTTTATCCAATTCTTTAACAATATTACCTAAACTTTCTTTAGATAGAAATCTTTTTTCAAAGACTTCTTTTATTAAATCCCTTCTTTCAATTCTTTCCATGATATCTTTAGAAGAATTATCTTCAGCTAATTTGATCCATAATCTAAAATCATCAAACTTAAGATATTCATCTAGTTCAAGTTTCGAAGGAAAACCATTTTTTTCTATATATTTTTCTATAGCTTTTAAGAGCATCAACTGGGCTATCCTTAAGGTCTTATGAAAATATATTGCTTCAAAACTTTTTACACGAGCTAAAAGGAAAAGTTCAAAAGTATGAAGAGCTGTCATATTTATTGCTAGATCTTCTTCATATACTTCCATGGTATTAACTAACCTGTCAATATCTATGTTACCATAGCCTGCTCCACTGTGAAAATTATCCCTTTTAATAAAATCCAATTTATCTGCATCAATACCGCTTTTAACTATTTGTTGAAGATATTTTTTTAAAGAAAAAGATTCACCTACAATTAAATTTCCAATTTCAACAGGATTTATACCTATATCCTTTAATATGTCAGCTATTTCACTTCTTATTACAATTTCTCTACCTACTTGTTCATGATTTAAACCAAAATATTTAATTAGAAAAACCTCAAATAAATGGGAAAAAGGACCATGACCTATATCATGGAGCAGCGAAGCAAACCTAACAATCTTTGCTTCATCTTCTTCTATTTCTACAGGTAAATTGATCATAATATTCATAGCTAAATGAGCAACACCAAGAGAATGTTCAAATCTCGTATGAACAGCTGAAGGATAAACATAATCAGCTAATGGTAATTGTCTAATCCTTCTTAATCTTTGTAAATACGGAGTATCGATAAGTTTCTTATCTTCTTCTGTTATATTTATATATCCATATATAGGATCCTTTATAAATCCCCAATATTTAAACTTTCCCTTAATCATTTTTAACTTCTTCTAAAAAATAATTGATAACTTTTATTATTAGATTCTGAACATAATTTATTTCTTCTTCCGAAGGAATAACAATGAAATTCATTTCTGAAGCTAATTCCAAAAATTTTTTCCTTACAGATTCTAAAAAGTCTACTTTTTCATATAATTCAGTTTTTTCACCCTTCCTTTTTAAAGATATTCTTGGATCAACATCCAATAAAAAAACAATATCTGGTTTTGGAAAATTTTTGCTTAATTTTCTAATTAATTTCTCGTCAGCTCCATGTACAGATTGATAAGCTATTGTTGAAAAATAATATCTATCACATACAATAAAATACCCTTCTTTCATAAATGGTAAAATAACATTATTAACATGAATGTTCCTATCTGCTGTAAATAGGAGGGTTAATAAAAAAGGATCAGCTTTTTTCTCATTTTGCAATATTTTTCTTATTACGATTCCTATTTCACTTTCTGTAGGTTCTTTGGTATAAATAGATTTATAGCCATTATTTTTAAGCCAATTAGCTAAAAAAATAGAATTGGTAGTTAATCCTGCACCGTCTATTCCTTCAAAAACTATTAAATGTCCTTTTTTCATTACTAAGCTTCAGAATGATGTTTCTTAATCTTTAATAATTTATCATATGCATCAAGCAAATCGTTAATTAAAGAAATTTTTAATTTTAATTTTTCCTCATCTATTTCATCTATAATTGAATAAGTTAATTCAGTAATTTTTTTAATTACAGAATTCATCGTAATATCTATAGTTTGATAATGTTTAGCAATCTCTTCTTCTCCATATTTAACATAAATGACTGTTCTATTACATGAAGGACAAATGATCTTTCCGTCTTTTAATTTAAATAATGGAACTTTGCAATCAGGACAGAAATCGTTTAGCATAACATTTCCCGCTTTTAAAAGCTCAGCCATTTTCTTGGTAACAGTCTCTTTTTGGTTCATCTAATTATATTTTGTTTTAAAGATTATTTTAATTCCTCATAATTTATTATTAAAGATCATATCTAACTACTCCTGAATAATTTTCAATTTCAAAATACATGCGAGATTATTAATAAATTCTTATATATCTTTAAGATTTAAGAATAATGTAAATATGAGTAACAATGAAGCGAAAATAAAAATGGCACATGATTTATTAAATAGTTTAATAAAGGATCCTGATGTTCCTCGAAATGTTAAAGAAGCTTGTAAGGAAGCTGCTAATATATTAATGAGGAAAGATATTCAATTATATGGAGTTAAAGCTGCTTCAAGTATAAGTAAAATTGAAGAAATAATACAAGATCCTACAATTCCTTCCTACGCAAGAACTACATTGTGGAGAATTATTAGTATTCTTGAACAAGTAAGAGATTAATGGATAAAAAAAGTGTTTATGTACAAGGTATTTTTAGCACTGCTATCACCAAACTTTTAATAGATAACGATTTTGAATTAGCTTTTCCTTCAAAAACAATAATAAAAAGATTAAAATTAACAAAATTTAATGAAGATTGGAATGCAGCAATTATTTCAAATCCTTATCCTTTTGGTTTAAAAATTATAGGAGAAAAGGAAATAATTAATGAAATAATTAAAATATTCGATGATAAACTTCAAGATATAATAGTAAATAAATCAAAGATAAATTTAGGAAGTGTATTTGTAGGCGAAGTGATTAGTAATGAAGATAATAAATCGAAAATAACAGTAGGACAATATGAAGGCTACGTGGCTGGAAAATTCCCTTTAAATACAAAATTAATAGTTTCTATAAAGGAACCAGTATTTAAGCAACCGATTAACTTTTGGATAGGGCTATGTATAATAGGTAAGTTTTTAATGTTAATTCAAAACGGTGATATAAAGATACCTCCTATAATGGCAAATAAAGGAAAAGGACAGATATTATTAAAAGAAATAGAGGGCATGCTACCTCTTGGATGGGGCGCAGAGATATTTGAAACATGTATTAATGCTAATGAAAATTTTGTTAAAAAGGAAATTTTAGAATTAATAAAAGAAAAAGAAAAATTGGCTAGCATTAAATCTGAAAATGTAGGCGAAATAAAAAGCGGATATAGCTATGTTGAAGTTTATTTAACCTATTATGCTAAAAGGGTTCTAGATAAAATACGTGACAGCGTATTACCTACAGTTGAAGAACATCATTATCTTAGAAACTTTGGAGAAAAGTCTGAAGCGTTAATAAGGTTTGCTGAAGAATTATTACCTAGTTTTCCTTCAAAAGAATTAATTAAAGATAAATTAATTCAGAGTGTAATTCAAACGTATTTAAAACCAGGCAAAATATTAAAAATTGAACATTATTTACCAAACGATGAGCTAGTTAATTTAACACCTGGAAAAATAATAGAAGTTAATGCAGAAGAGAAAGAAATAAAGTTATTAAGAAGAATCATGGGCCATGGTGTTTATGATGGTTTAAATGAAAGAAAAATGTTTGGAGATTATTGTATAGCAAAATATAAATTAGGTTCAATGGCAAGCGAATCGAGATACTTTAGAAAGGATGGAAGTTTAATAGGAATTTATGTTAATATTTCTACACCTGTTGAATTTTATGAAAATAGCATAAGATATGTGGATCTAGGTATCGATGTAGTTAAAGATAAGGAAGGAAATGTTAAAGTAATAGATGAAGATAAATTGGAACACTACTATAATGAAGGATATATTAATACAAGAATTTATGAAAAAGTTTTAAAAATTGTAGAAGAGGAAAAAGAAAGAATTATTAAAATTTCTTAGTACCATTCAGTATGGAAATATCCTTCTTTATCTATTCTTTTGTAACCATGTGCTCCAAAGTAATCCCTTAAAGCCTGTGTTAAATTAGCTGGAAGTTTTTCATTAATAACCATGATAAAATAATTATAGTTAGCAGAAATAACATTAAAAGGTAAATGATTATTAAAAGCAAAAGATAATGTTTTTAAAAAACTTTGAAAACTTTCTAATAGGATATTTTTAATATTATTTGAAAGTAATATATCTTCATAATTTAAATATTCTTTATATAATAAATTTAAAATTTCTCCCCTAATTATACACCCTGCTCTCCAAATTCTCAACGCTTCACTAACATTTATATTATAATTATAAAATGAAGAACCTTTCAATAAATAAATTCCTTGAATATATGAAAGTAAAATTGATACTAAAAGAGTCTTTTTAATATCTTCTAAATCTAAACTAAAATTAGTTATTTTCGATAAATTATATAATTTGGAATATTTAACTCTGCTTTCTTTCATCATAGAAATATATCTCGAGAAAACCGCAGCAGCTATCGCAGGAGCTGGAATTCCTGTTTCTAAAGAAATTTCTACACTCCATTTTCCAGTACCTTTTTGTTCAGCTTTATCAAGAATATAATCTATTAAAAATTTTCCGTTTTCTTTCTTTCTTAAAATATTAACAGTAGCAGATAGAAGAAAAGAAGATAATATATCTTTATTCCATTCGTTAAAAATTTCAGAAATTTTTTCATGATCAAAAAACTTGGAAAGTAAAAAGAATATTTCTGATATACTTTCAATTAAAGCATATTCAATTCCATTATGTATTATTTTTACAAAATGTCCTGATCCGCCTTCTCCGAAATAAGAAAAACAAGGTTCTCCATCATATTTAGCAGAAATTTTTTCAAGAATTTCTTTTATTTCATCAAATGCTTCTTTGCTTCCTCCTGCCATTATGCTTAATCCTTTTCTAGCACCTTCCACTCCTCCGCTAATTCCAATGCCAAAAAAGTTTACACCAACTTTTTTTAATTCTGAATATCTTCTATCAGAATCTTTAAAATGCGAATTTCCTGCATCGATTATTATGTCGTTTTTCTCAACATGCTTTAATAAATGATTTATTGCCTCATCTACAGGATCACCTGCCTTTATTAATAAAAGAATTTTCCTAGGCTTTTTTATTGATTCTACAAAATCTTTTAAATTATAAGTAGGAATTATAGCTAAAGATCTATTTTTTTCATAAAATTTCCTCGTTTTTTCTTCGGTTCTATTATATATAGATACTTTGAAGCCTTTTTCTACAAGATTTAAGCATAAGTTTTCTCCCATAGTGCCTAAGCCAAAAATTCCTATATCTGCTAACATTTTTTTAATACTGACTTCCCCCACCATAAAGAGCAAGGGTTCCCCTCAATTGATTCGGAGCTACATCTCGCATTTGAGGGGCAGTCGAGAGGCTCAGAGAACCCCTCCCATTTAAATTCATTATTGCAATAATATCTCGATCATTTTCATAACCGCATTTGCATTTAAACCAGCGATGATAAATTTCTTTCATTTTTCTATTACATTTAGGACATTTTATTGAAGAATAAGCAGAATAAACATATTTTACTAATAAGCCATGCTTCTTTGCTTGCCAATCGATCCAGTATTGAATTTTTCTATACTGCATTAAATATAATTTATCTCTAAGTTGTTTATGAAGATTTTTAACATGTTTAATAAGGTTCTTTAAATTCTCTAAAATAATTACATTAGCATTCATTTTAATAGCTTCATCAACAACTCTTTTGCCAACTTTTCTTGCAAAATCTTCAGCAATATTCTTAGCTTTTAAATGAAATGCAATTATTCTTCTTTTAATGTTTTTGTTTTCTTTCCATCTTTTTGAATATTTTCTTTGAAGCATTTCAGCTAATGATTTGTATCTATGAATTTCATTAATTCTTGTTGGAATCTTAACATAATTATTGTCATCTTTACCAACAACAGTTGATTTCATATTAATATCAACAGCTATACTTCCTTTAGGCTCAATTTTTTGCATAAACTTTTCAAAAACTATCTTAAGGAAAGCCTTTCCATTACGAAATACTAGTCTTGATTCCTTCATATTCCAAGATAAATATTCTTTATAGTTTCTAGGATAACCAAGTATTTTAAATTCACCAATTTTTGATATTTTAACAAGCATTTTCTCAAAATTAACAGTATATGATAACTTTGGAGTTAACCAAACTGTTGGTTTATAAACTCTAGGAAACCTACCTTTTTTAGGATTATTATACCAGCCTTTGTATATTGAAATTGCATTTCTATTACAATCTTGAGCAATTCTTGAAGGAAGATTGAATTCTTTCTTAAGTTTATCGTATAATTCTTTATGAACAATGCTTAAAATATTCCTTTTATTAGGGTTGATTCTTTTTTCTTTTAACCAATACAGAACATATCTTATTCCTTCCAAATATTTTTTGGAAAAGTCTAGGAGGGGATTTGTTAAAGCGATATTCATCGAAACGGTAGCTCTTATCGCATCAGCCTCCTAGACATTGATTAATTTTAGAAAAAGAAGCATTTAAATGTTAATAATAAGATCTTCTTAACCTGCTAATTGCATAACCTAAACCAATACCAAAA
>JAVVGB010000003.1:0-51100 GCA_032249315.1 Thermoproteota archaeon | reverse complement strand
ATATTTACGTAGGTCCAGATAATGGCTTATTCTATTACGTTGCTAAAAATGAAGGAATACATTCTATTTACAGAATTGAAATTTCAAAAATATTTAATAATATTTCAATGACTTTTCATGGAAGGGATATATTTGCTAAGGTTGCAGCCATGTTAGACATAGGTTTTAGGCCAGATGTTTTTGGTACGCTTATAAATTTTATGTCAGAATTGGAAATAGAAAAACCATCAATAACTAATGAGTCAGTTTCAGGAAAAATTATATACGTAGATGATTTTGGGAATTTAATAACCAACATATCGAAAAATGATCTTATAAAAGCTAATCTAACATCAGTTAGTCAATTAAAGGTTAACATCAATGATATTGAATACAAATTGCCTTTTGTTCGAACATACTCTGAAGTAAGTGTAGGCTCCCCTCTTATTTTAATAAATAGTTTCAACTTAGTCGAGTTGGCTGTTAACCAAGGCGATGCTAGGAATTTTTTTAAAGCAAATGTTAATGATCGACTTCAACTTAGCAGAGCATGATAAAAATAGATGGAAGTTTCGGTGAAGGAGGAGGTCAAATATTACGAACAGCAATTGCATTATCTGCAATAACTGGAAAACCAATACATATATATAACATAAGAGCTAAAAGGGATAAACCAGGTTTAAGGCCTCAACATCTTACTGCTGTTAAGGCTATTGCAGAAATATGTAACGCTAAAGTGGAGGGATTAAAAATAGAGTCGAAGGAAATAACATTTATTCCTGGAAATATTTTAGCAAAAAATTATGAATTTAATATCGGAACCGCTGGTTCAGTTACTCTGGTCTTGCAAGCTCTTCTTCCTGTTTTAAATTTTGCAGAAAGACCAATTTTTATTCGTCTTATAGGAGGTACTGAAGTACCTAAATCTCCTACGTTTTCTTATTTTAAAAATGTTTTATTACATTATTTATCTAAAATGGGTCTTCATGTTGATGTTAATTTAATAAAACATGGTTTTTATCCTAAGGGAGGTGGGATCTTAGAAGTAAATTTAGAACCTTCAAAATTAAACGCATTAACCTATGAAAAATTTGGTGAAATAAAAGAAGTATATTGTGAAGCTTACTCAGAAGGTTTGCCTGAACACGTTGTCATGAGAGAAATAAATGAGTGTTTAAGAATTTTAACTTCTCATAATATTTCGAGTAAAATAATTAAAGTAAATCAAAAATCATTAAGATTAGAAGAAAGTAAAGGAAATATTGGTAACTTCTTTTTTATTATGAGCAAGAGTATAACTGATGCAATAATAGGATATGACAGTATAGGTTTAAAAGGAATACCTGCGGAAAAAGTTTCTCGAGAACCTACTCAAATATTGTTGGAAAATATATTTAATACTAACGCTCCTTTGGATATGTTTGCTGGAGATCAAATATTAATATGGGCTTCTATTGCCAAGGGGAAAACTGTTGTCAAAACACATAAATTTACTTTACATGCTTTTACAACTTTACATATTTTAAAAGAAATTTTAGAAGTCAATTATACTGTTGAAGGAAAATTGCACGAGCCAGCCCGTATAATTATTGAAGGTAAAGGAATATAAATTAATATTTTCTCAAATATTTTTAATCTATGCCATACGAATTTGAATTTACGGGAGCGACTGTTGTAGGAATTATATATTCAACTGGTGTTATTCTGGCAGGAGAAAAAAGAGTAGCGATAGGAAATTATCTTTTAAGTAAAACTGGTAAAAAAGTTTTTAGAGTTCTAGATAAAATAGGAATTGCGAGTGCAGGTATCTTAGCTGATATGCAAGCAATCGCTAAAATTTTAGCTGCGGATATAAAGTTATATGAACTTGAGAATAAAAGGCAAGCTTCGGTTAGAACTTCTGCTAAATTGTTATCTAATATATTATATAGCAGAAAATATTTTCCTTTTCTTACATCAACTATAATAGGCGGAATAGATAAAGAAGGTAAGCATTTATTTAGCTTAGATCCTATTGGTTCTTTAATTGAAGATAAATATACAGCATTGGGCAGCGGTTCAGAACTAGCTTTAAGTGTAATAGAAGGTGAATATGATGAAAAAATGACTTATGAAGAAGCTAAGAATTTGGCATATAAAGCAATAAAATTAGCTTGTGGAAGAGACGTTTTATCAGGTGATGGGGTAGATATGTTAATAATAGATACGGCGACCACTGATGAAATTTTCATTCCTTTAAAATAGTTAGTTCAGAATAAACTAGATATTCGTTAATAAATAAATTTAAAACCTTTTTGAAAGTGATTTGTTGTATAAAGCAACCTTTCTGTTGTAATTTTTCTTCAAGATTTATTTTCACATCAAGATAATCTTCTTCCTTTGATATTGCGAATAGACAAAGTTTTCCTTTATTTTTTATTAATTGTAATGCAAGGTTAAGCATTTCTAAGTAATTATGCGGTTTGGAAATTATAATTCTGTCAAATCTTCCGTTTAAATATTTTATTTCAAAATTAAGAGTATTTAAATAAACTGGGAAGACAAATTTTTCTACATTATTCAGCTTGATATTCTGCAAAAGATAAAAATACAGGGACAAATTTTCTTCAAAAGCATAAACTGTATTTTGAAATTTTTTTGCGATTAATATTGAAGTATAACCTGTTGTAGCACCGATTTCGGCTATTAATTCGCCAAATGTGATTTCATTTGAAATTTTTCTTATAAATAACATTAATCTAGGGTCAGGAATAAATTGTGTAAAATTAAATTGCATGATTATATCTTTCTCCTTAAATTTATACTCAGAAATCTCTTGCCCAAAAATTAATTGAGGTTTTACTCCTTTATAGATAAAATTAAGATTATCTATTTTATAGATAGCTTCAATATTTTTTTTAATCAACAAAAAGTATTCTATCGCATCTTTTTCAAATTCCTCTTCAATTTCAGCTATAACAATTCCATTGAGAGACAAATAACGGAAAGGAACTTTACTTATTAATTTTTTTTCTTTAATTTTGTTAACAACTTCTTTTATCTTAAAAATTTTTCCTCTGGCAAGCATTTCTTGTTCGGTTAAAATGAACTCATTAGTAATATTGCGGATATCACTTATTTCTTTCTCTGATAAGGGTTTTTTTAAAGGGAAAAAGACATAATTATTTTTTCTTGAAACATGATAAAGTTTATCAATTAAATCCAATTTATTTAAAAAATTTCTTATTTCTTCGGCATAATTTTTACTTACGCCTAAAACAGGTTTCTTAAAATAATTTTTTTCTTTCATTAATACGGGCGCGGCGGGATTCGAACCCGCGACCCTTGGGTTAAAAGCCCAATACTCTTCCTGGCTGAGCTACGCGCCCTTTAAACCTTATATTATTTTATTTTTCTTATTTACTTTAAATAAATAATTTTTCAGTGGTGAAATTTTTTATATTAGTTAATATATATTTATTAGTCAATTATTAATGGGGAAGAAGAATTTTGATATTCTAGAGCATGAGTTAGTTCCAGAACATATTATACTTAGCAAAAAAGAGAAAATAAAACTTTTAAAGGAATTAAACATTAAACCCCATCAATTACCATGGATATTAGTATCGGATCCTGTTTGTAAAAGAATAGGTGCTAAACCAGGAGATGTAATAATGATAATAAGAAAAAGTCCTACTGCAGGCAAAACTGTAGCTTATCGATATGTTGTACCTATTAAGGTGAGGGAAGCATGAGTACGGAAATTACACGGGAAGATTTATGGGTTCTAGTAGAATCTTTTATAAAAGAAAAAGGTTTAGCAAGATTACATCTTGATTCTTATAACGATTTTATTAGAAAAGGTCTACAGCAGATTATCGATGAAAATAAAATTATTCAAATAATGATAAAAACCACAACAGGACAAAGAGAAGCTGTGGAAGGAAGCTATATTATCTTAGGTAAAATAACTGTTGAAGAACCAAAAATTAAAGAAGCCAAAGGTTTTGAAATTAAACTTACTCCCACAGACTGTAGACTTAGGGGTTTAACTTATTCAGCTCCCTTAATGCTTGAAATGGAATTAGTATTGGACCATATTAATAGGCAAAAAGGTAAGTTTTTAATTGGTTACCTGCCTGTTATGGTTAAATCTGATATATGTTATTTTTCTAAACTTAGCAAAGAAGAATTAATAGCATTAGGTGAAGATCCCGAAGATCCTGGAGGCTATTTTATCATTAATGGTTCCGAAAGAGTGCTTATTGCACAAGAAGATATGGCAGAAAATAGGATAATTGTCACAGCAGCTCAAAAAGGTTCTTCTGCAACACATGTAGCTAAAGTCATTTCTGCAACACCAGGTCAAAGAGTACCTATGTTGGTAGAGAGACGCAGAGACGGCTCTTTATACGTTTCATTCGCAGCCATCCCAGCTAAAATACCATTGGTGATAATGTTAAGAGCTTTAGGTTTAGTTTCTGATAGTGAAATTATAGAAGCTATCTCAACAAAACCTGAAATTGTAAATGAACTTTATGTTTCATTATTCCAAGCTGAGAAAATTAGAAATGAGGATGAAGCGTTAGAATACATAGGTAATAGAATAGCTCACGGAAGACCTTTAGAAAAAAGAAAAGAAGCTGCAGAAAATGTTCTTGATAAAAACTTTTTACCTCATCTTGGAACAACTAAAGATAAAAGGTTAGCTAAAGCTCAGTTTTTAGCTCAAATGGCTAGAAAAGTAATAGAAGCATATTTAGGTTTGGTTCCATTAGATGATAAGGATCATTATAAAAATAAAAGATTAAAGCTTGCAGGAGATTTGTTGGCTATATTATTTAGAAGCGTGTTTAAACAATTTATTAAAGATTTACAATATCAAATTGAAAAAACGCTTTCAAAAACTCGTGAAAAAACAGCTTTCGCTGATTTAAGTAATTTAATAAGAACTGATATAATAACGGAAAAAATACTATATGCTTTAGCAACAGGAAATTGGGTAGGAGGAAAAACTGGTGTTAGTCAACTTCTTGATAGAACAAATTATTTATCTACACTAAGTCATTTAAGAAGATGTGTTTCACCGTTAAGTAGAACCCAGCCTCATTTTGAAGCTCGAGATTTGCACTTTACTCAATGGGGAAGGATTTGTCCTATAGAGACCCCTGAAGGTCCTAATTGTGGTTTAGTTAAAAATTTAGCTTTACTTGCAAGGATTTCTGTAGGAGGGCATGCTGAAAGGGTAAAAGAAATTTTAAAAAGCAAATTAGGACTTTTACCTCCTACAGAAAAAGGAGAAGATTTAACTCCTGTTTATGTTGATGGTGAGCTGGTAGGGAAGCATAAAAATCCTGAATTATTAGTTAATAATTTAAGAAAATTAAGAAGAAAGAAATCGCCTTTTTCAGAAGCTGAGCTTAGTTTCGAGGTAAATGTTGTATTATATAAAAAGCCTGCTGGGAATGAGGTATACATTAATACCGATGGTGGTCGAGTATTAAGGCCTTTACTAATAGTAGAAAATGGAAAACTAAAATTAACAAAGCAATATGTAGAAATGGTAAAACGTGGAGAATTAAGCTGGAGTGATCTTGTTGGGTATGCAGTGGAATATCTTGATGCAGAAGAGGAAGAAAATGCCTATATTAGTATAGATATTAATTCGATAACAAAGGAACATAATTATGCTGAATTTCCACCAGCAACATTATTTGGAGTTGTTGCCTCAATAATACCATATGCTGAACATAATCATTCTCCAAGGAATACTTTTCAAGCAGCTATGGGTAAGCAAGCATTAGGTTTACCGGTATCAAATATTCATAGAACAGCATATACTCGTTTTCATCTACTTTATTATCCACAAGTACCTTTAGTTTATACTAAACCGTTAAAATTAATAGGATTAGAGAAGAGACCTACAGGTCAAAATATGGTTGTTGCAGTATTATCTTATACAGGCTATAATATACAAGATGCTGTAATAATAAGCAAATCAGCTGTAGATAGAGGTTTGGCTAGGTCATTGTTTATGAGATTGTATGAAGCAGAAGAGCATAGATATGCAGGAGGAGAAAGCGATCATATAGAAATACCTCAGCCAGGTGTAAGAGGATATTATTCCCATGAATTTTATTCAAAACTTGAAGATGATGGTGTAATATTGCCTGAAGTGGAAGTAAAAGGAGGAGATGTTCTAATAGGTAAAACTAGCCCACCCAGATTCGCTGAAGAATTTAAAGAGTTTGGTCCTGCAGCTCGTAGAGATACTTCTGTGACATTAAGACATGAAGAAAAGGGAGTTGTAGATACCGTATTGCTAAGTAATACTATAGAAGGTAACGTTTTGGTTAGAGTTCGTGTAAGGGATGAAAGAATACCTGAAATTGGAGATAAATTTGCATCAAGGCATGGGCAAAAAGGAGTAATAGGTATACTTTTAAACCAAGAAGATATGCCTTTTACTGAAAGCGGAATAATACCTGATTTAATAATTAATCCGCATGCAATTCCTTCAAGAATGACTGTAGGTCAATTACTTGAAACAATAGCAGGTAAATATGCAGCAATAGCAGCTAAACAAGTAGATGGTACACCTTTTGAAAATGTTAAAGAAGATTTTATTAGAAAAGAGTTGGAAAGATATGGTTTTAAGTCTACAGGTAAAGAGGTCATGTATAACGGGTTAACTGGAGAGAAAATGATAGCAGAGATTTTTATTGGAATAGTTTATTATCAGAAACTGCATCATATGGTGAGTGATAAAATTCATGCAAGAGGAAGAGGTCCTGTTCAAATACTTACTAGACAACCTACAGAAGGTAGAGCAAGAGAAGGAGGGTTACGTTTTGGAGAAATGGAAAGAGACTGTTTAATTGCTCACGGTGCATCAGCTTCATTAAAAGATAGATTGCTCGAAGCATCTGATCCAACGTATATTTATGTTTGTAAGAAATGCAATGCTTTAGCTTATTTTGATTTCAAAAGAAATGTTACGACATGTCATTTCTGTGGTCCGCATAATGATATGGCAAAAGTTAAAACAGCTTATGCGTTTAAGTTATTATTGCAAGAATTAATGAGCATGTGCATTATGCCGCGTATAATTGTAGAAGAGGTGGTTAAAAAATGGAAATAGAAGAATATATTATTGGTGGTATCAAATTTGGAATACTTTCACAAGAACAAATTAGAAGGTTATCAGTTGTAGCTGTTACCGTTCCTGATACTTATGATGAAGAATGGACTCCCATACCCTTTGGTCTTATGGATAAAAAATTAGGAACTTTAGAACCAGGTCAAAGTTGTGATACTTGTGGTGGTAAGATAGATCAATGCCCAGGACATTTTGGTAGAATAGATTTGGCAAGGCCAGTTATTCATATTGGCTTTACTAAGAATATTTTAAATTCTTTACAAGCCACGTGTGCTAATTGTAATAGACTGTTATTAGATGATGCAAGAATCGAAAAATATAAAAAATTACTAGATAAGTTTAAGCAGCAGAATCTTACTTTATTAGCAAATTTAATAATTAATTTAGTAATAAAACGTGCTTCTCAAATTGAAACATGTCCTCACTGTAAATCTATTCAGCCTAAAATAAAATTTGAAAGGCCATATTATTTTTACGAAGAAAGAGAAAAAATACCTAGACCATTAACTCCTTTTGATATATACGAAAGGTTAAGGAAGATTAGTGATGAGGAAGCTAGGCTATTGGGATTTGATCCGCCTTATTCAAGACCTGAATCGACCATTTTATTCTCTTTACCTGTTCCTCCAATAATTATTAGACCATCCATTACTTTGGAAACAGGTGAAAGATCCGAAGATGACCTAACCCATAAGCTTGGAGATATTGTAAGGACAAATGAAAAATTAAAACAAAGTATAGACTCAGCCTCTCCACAGTTAATAATAGATGAACATTGGAATCTTTTACAGTTTCATGTAGCTACCTACTTCGATAACGAAATAGCAGGTGCTTCACCTTCAATTCATAGATCAGGTAGACCATTAAAAACCTTAGCCCAAAGGTTAAAGGGTAAAGAGGGAAGATTCAGAGGTAACCTTTCAGGTAAAAGAGTCGACTTTTCTGCAAGAACTGTGATTTCACCAGATCCATATATAAGTATCGATGAAGTAGGTGTACCATATGAAATTGCTAAAAGGCTAACTATACCTGTAAAAGTTACAAGTTGGAATTTAAAGGAACTTCAAACATATGTAATAAATGGTCCTGATGCTCATCCAGGTGCAAATTATGTTATAACGCCAGAAGGTCGTCAAATAGATTTACGTTTTGTAAAAGACAGAAATCAATTAGCGCAACAGCTTACTTTAAACTATATTGTTGAGAGACATTTAAAGGATGGAGATCTTGTTATATTTAATAGACAGCCTTCTCTGCATAGAATGTCAATGATGGCACATCGTGTTAAAGTTCTTCCATATAAAACATTCAGAATTCATCCTTTAGTTTGTCCACCCTATAATGCCGATTTTGATGGTGACGAAATGAATTTATTTGTTCCTCAAGACGAAGAAGCAAAAAGTGAGTTAGAAGTAATAATGAAAGTAGAAAAGCAAATGGTAACACCTAGATATGGCGGTATGATAATAGGCGCTTTACATGATTATATTACAGCTTCATATTTGTTAACAAATAGACAAACAAAATTAAATAAATTCTTAACAGCTTCTATACTTGCTCATTCAGAGTATAAAGAAAAATTGGTGAAGGATGAATATTTAGGTAAGGAAATATTCGAATTTTTCTTACCTGAGATAAATTATGAAGGAAAATGTTTGGCAGCTTTTAGAGAAGAAGACAAAGATTTAGTTATAAAAAAAGGTAAAATATTGAAAGGAGTTATTGATCATAATGCTATTGGAGATCAAAAAGCCAAGACGCTATTACATAAAATATACTTAAAATATGGACCTGAGAAAACCAAAGATTTCTTAAATAAATTGGGTTGGGCATTGGTATTTTTCTTAGATCATTATGGTTTTACAATAGGTCTTGATGAAGAAGATTTGCCAAAAGAAGCATATAAAGAAATAGAAAAAATAATCAATAAACATGTTGAAAAAGTTAATGAATATATAGAGTTATATAAGAAAGGAAAATTGGAAAGAGAACCTGGTTCTACATTGGAAGATACTTTAGAACAAAAAATAATAGATGAATTAAATTTAGCTAGAGATGAGGCAGGAAGATTTGCAGAAAAATATTTCTCCAAAGATAATTCTATCTTGATCACCGCTAAAACAGGAGCAAGGGGTAAAATGCTAAATCTTATTCATATGTCTGTTTGTATTGGACAACAAACATTAAGAGGTAAAAGAATGTCAAGAGGATATGAAGGAAGAATTTTAGCTCATTTCAATAAAGGAGATTTAGGGGCTTTCGCAAAAGGTTTTATAAAGAGTAATTATAAAATTGGTCTAACTCCAATAGAGTTTTTCATTCATGCAGTTTCTGGCAGAGAAGGTTTGGTGGACACTGCAGTAAGAACTTCCCAAAGTGGGTATATGCAACGAAGATTGATCAATGCGTTATTAGATGTTTATGTAGATTATGACGGAACTGTTAAAGATGCTGAAGGAAATATAATTCAATTTTTATATGGGGAAGATGGTGTAGATCCAAGTATGAGTGTCTGGCATGATCCAATTGATGTAAATGATATAGTAAAAGAAGTTGTGGAAAATGAAACTGTCTAAATATTATATTAAAAAATTAAGGAACGAAGGAATTTCCGAATATGTTATAGAAAAACTTAAAGATGAATTAAAAAAATATAAAAAGCTTAGGAATAAGGTGGTAAGAAGAATAATTAAAAAAGTAATAGAAAGTTATAATAAGGCACAGATCCATCCTGGAGAAAACATAGGTGTAGTAACAGCCCAAAGTATAGGAGAACCAGGTACCCAAATGACTTTACGTACATTTCACTTTGTAGGTGTTAAAGAATTAAATGTAACTTTAGGTTTACCTCGTTTAATTGAAATTTTTGATGCAAGAAAGAGGCCTTCTACACCTATTATGCGCATACCCTTAAAACAACCTTACTGCCAAAGTTTTAAAAAAGCTTATGAAATAGCAAAGAAAATTGAAGAATTATTTGTTGGTGATCTTATAGAAAAATATGATTCAGATATCTTAGAATCTACGATCACGCTTTATTTGAATCCTAATATAATAAAGGAACGAAATATCTCTTTTGATACAATCCTAAAAGCTATTAATCAAATTAAAGGTGTAGATGTACATTTATCTAAAAAATTAAATGCGATTAAAATCAAAGCTAAAAAACCGTTAAATGTATCACAATTATATAAGCTAAGGGAAAAAATTTTAAAAATAAGGTTAAAAGGTGTGCCTAAGATAAGACGAACTATGGTTAGAAAAATTACGCTTGAAGATGGCAAAGAAGAATATATAATAGAAGCTGAAGGATCAAACTTAAAGGAAATCTTAAGTATTGAGGAAGTAGATAAGAGGAGGGTTTATACTAATGACATTTTTGAAGTTTATAGTATATTAGGAATAGAAGCAGCTCGGAACCTCATTATAAAAGAATCGATGAAATTACTTGAAGAACAAGCTCTTGATGTAAATGTTAAACATATAATGCTTTTAGCTGATATGATTACAAGAACAGGTAAAATTAGACAGATAGGTAGACACGGAGTGGTAGGTATTAAAAGTAGCCCATTAGCAAAAGCTGCTTTCGAAATAACCACTAAACATCTATTTGAAGCTGCAGCTCGTGGCGAGCATGAAAATCTTAAAGGAATAGCAGAAAACATAATCGCTGGTCAATATATTCCCACAGGCACTGCAATAATTAAAACTTATTTAGATATAGAAAAATATCTTAATTTAGTAGGAATTGAAAGCCATGGTGGATCTTGAAAAAGAACTAAAATTATTGTTAAAAACAGGAAAATGTTATTATGGTTTCAAAGAGGTATTGGATGCCCTTTATCATAAAAAAGTATTAGGAATAATATTAGCTTCTAAAATACCTAAGGAAATATATTCAAAAATTCTCTACTATGCAAAATTAGCTGAAACACCAGTATACATTTTTAATGGTAGCAGTATAGAATTGGGTAATTTATGTGGTAAAAAGTTTCCGATAACTTCAATAGCTATAATTTCTCCTGGTGAATCTAATATTTTTGAATTATTTAAGACTTAGAATATGAAAGAAGGCATCAATTTGTCTAATACTGAGTTAGAGTTTTTAAATATTTTTGAATTAACAACTTCTGTTAAAGCTAAAGATTGTATAATAGATGATAATTTTAATAGAGTGATTTTTTTGGTTGAACCTAAATATGTTGGCCTTGCAATAGGTAAAAATGGAGAAAATGTGCAATTATTAAAGAAAATAATTAAAAGAGATACCGAAATAATTCCATACTATGAAGACCCTATAGAATTAATAAAAAGTTGTTTTTCTCCTTTTGAGATCCAAGATGTAAAAATTATAACCAATCCAAAAGGAAATAAATATGCATTAGTATATGTTGATCCTGAGATTAAAGCTAAAGTGATAGGATATAAGGGTAAAAATGTAGGAAGAGCCAGAATAATATCAAAAAGATATTTTGAAATAAGCAATGTTATTGTTGTTTAAATTTAAAAATATTAACTTATATTATCTTTATCATGGGTAAAAAATCTCCATTAGGTTTATTTGCTGCTAGGAAATTAAGGAAAAAAAGGCAAAAATTTAGATGGAGTAAGATAGAATATAAAAGAAGATTGCTAAGATTAAAAGAAAAGTATGATCCTTTGGAGGGTGCTCCGCAAGCAAGAGGTATAGTTATTGAGAAAGTAGGAGTAGAATCAAGACAACCAAATTCAGCTGTAAGAAAATGTGTAAGAGTACAACTTGTAAAAAACGGAAAGCAAATAACAGCTTTTGTACCTAAGGATGGAGCTTTGAATATAATTAGTGAACATGATGAGGTTATTGTAGAGGGTATTGGAGGCCCTCAAGGAAGAGCTTACGGTGACTTACCTGGTGTAAGATGGAAAGTGGTAAAAGTAAATGGTGTTGCGTTAAGCGAAATTTTAAAGGGTAAAAAACAAAAACCACAAAGATAAAAATGGTATTAGCTCAAAAAGAAATTTTAGTATTTAATAAATGGAGTACTAAAGACGTAAAAGTTAATGATATCAGTTTAGTAAAATATATTAATTTGTCTGCTTTACATGCACCTACCACAAGTGGAATATATGCAAATAAAAGATTTGGTAAGTCAAATATGCCTATTTATGAAAGATTGGCAAATCATTTAATGAAGAAAGGTAGAAATCAAGGTAAAAAAATCAAAGCTTTAAATATTGTCAGAAAAGCTTTTACTATAATTGAATTAAAAACAAAAATGAATCCAATACAAGTATTAGTTAATGCTATAGAAAATGTAGCTCCAAGAGAAGCAACAACAAGAATATTACTTGGTGGTATTGTATATCATGTTGCTGTAGATGTCGCTCCACAAAGAAGAGTAGATTTGGCGTTAAGATGGATTTGTGAAGGAGCACGTTTATCTTCGTTTAACAAACCAAAACCTATAGAAGAAAGTTTAGCTGATGAAATAATATTAGCAGCTCAAAATAGTCCTGAATCTTATGCTATAAAGAAAAAAGAAGAAGTAGAAAGGATAGCGTTATCATCAAGATAAAACTAAAAATATTTATAAATCTAAAAACATAATATTTTTCTAAGTTCATATGTCGGAAAAGAAACCGCATCTTAATTTAATAGTGGCAGGACACGTAGACCATGGTAAAAGTACTACTACAGGTCATCTTTTATATGAACTAGGTGTTGTAGACCAAAAAAAGTTAAAAGAGATTGAAGAAGAAGCAAAGAAAAGAGGTAAAGAATTTGCTAAATATGCATGGATACTCGATACTTATAAAGAGGAAAGAGAAAGAGATATGACGATCGATTTAACTTTCTTAAAATTTGAAACAAAGAAATACTTCTTTACGATCATAGACGCTCCAGGGCATAGAGATTTCGTTAAAAATATGGTTACCGGAGCTTCTCAAGCAGATGCAGCAATATTGGTTGTTTCAGCTAAAAAAGGAGAATTTGAAGCAGGCATAGGAGCAACCGGACAAACAAGAGAACATGCTTTCCTTTTAAGAACTATGGGCGTGAACCAATTAGTAATTGCAATTAATAAAATGGACGATCCTTCAGTAAATTATAGTAAAGAAAGGTATGAGGAAGTTAAAAAAGGAATTTTAGATTTACTAAAACAATTAGGTTATCCTGTTGATAAAATTAGGGTTGTTCCAATATCTGCATGGTACGGTGATAACTTAATAGAAAGAAGTAAAAATACGCCATGGTATACAGGCCCTACTCTAGTCGAAGCATTAGATGAATTTATAATCCCTCCAAGACCTGTAGATAAACCTTTAAGAATTCCTATAGAAGCAGTGTATTCAATAACAGGGGTTGGTACAGTTCCTGTAGGTAAAGTTGAAAGTGGCAGATTAAGAGTTGGAGATACTGTTGTTGTGATGCCTTCAGGTAAGAAAGGTGAGGTTAGATCAATAGAAACTCATCATACACCAATTCAAGAAGCGTTACCTGGCGATAACATAGGCTTTAACATTAAAGGAATAGCTAAAGAAGATGTAAAAAGAGGAGATGTAGTAGGTCATGTTAGCAATCCTCCTACAGTAGCAAATTCCTTTATAGCAAGAATTTTTGTAATTTACCACCCAACATCTATTGCAGTAGGCTATACTCCTGTAATGCATATTCATACAGCTACAGTAGCTACAAAATTTGAAGAAATACAAAAGAAACTGGATATAAGGACAGGCGCAACGATAGAAGAAAATCCTAAATTTATAAAACAAGGAGACGCAGCTATAGTTAAACTAAGACCTATTAGACCAGTAATAGTTGAGAAATATTCTGAATTTCCAGCTTTAGGCAGATTTGCTATACGTGATATGGGTAGAACAATAGCTGCAGGAGTAGTATTGGACGTTGAGCCGGCTAAAATTTAATGCCTAGAATAGCAAGAATTTTTTTGACAGCCACAAATGTGGAAGAATTAGAAAGAGTAGCTAAAGAAATAAAAGAGCTAGCAGATAGTTTGAATGCAAGAATAGCTGGACCGATACCGTTACCGACAAAGAGGTTAAAAGTTGTTACTAGAAAAACCCCTTGTGGAGACGGTACTCATACCTTTGATCGATGGGAATTAAGAATTCATAAAAGAGTAATTGATGTGCTTGCTACAGAATATATGGTAAGACAGTTAGCAAGAATAAAATTACCTCCTAACGTAAAAATTTCAATAAATATAAAGTAAGTTTTATGGTTTGCATTTATATTTAGATTTATTTTATATTTCTATTATTAATAATATTGCCGGGAAATTAGCCGGGATAAAATTCCCGAAAGCCTAGTGGACAAGGCGCAGGCCTTGAGAGCCTGTGGGGATTTTTCCCCTCGTGGGTTCGAATCCCACTCCCGGCGTATAATTCCATTTATCTGATTTTCCCCTCCATAAATTACATACCTTTAATTTTTTTGTAAAATAAATTACAGGGGTTGAAATTCTTATCTTTTAAGAAGGTGCATTAGTTTAATCCGAATTTACATTGATTTTTAAAAAAAGAAAAATTTTTAAGCTAAAATTATGAAGTTAAAAATGTTAAATGGGGGTAGGTGAACAATTAGAACCTGTAAAGTTGTTCGAGATTGGAAAGCATGTAATAGCAGACCTTAGAATCGATAAAAATTCTTCTTATTTAACCAACATACATTTAATGAAAGAATTACTTTATGAAGCTGCAAAGTTGGCAAATATTAAAATTTTAGATGAGAAGTATGTTATTTTTGAAAATACGGGCGGACTTTCAATAATGCTATTTATTGCTGAATCCCATATTTCTGTACATACATGGCCTGAATATGGTTATGTAGCTATAGATATATTTACATGCGGAGAAAAATCAAAGCCTTGGGACGCATATATGTATATAATCAGTAAACTAAAACCTAAATATGTTAACGTAATAGAAATTAAAAGAGGTTTTAATTTTAACGAATAATTTTTATCCTATTAAAGTATTTATTATTACTATATGGGCGGAAGACAAAGAACTTCTATATTTAAAGAAGAAACAAAATCTGTAGAAGAAAGAAAAGAAGAAAAGAAGGAAAAAAAGAAGTAAATTGATAAAACGAAAAATATGTGTAGTTTTTCCCACAAACGTTTTTTCTGATATTTCCCATTTACGTGAAAAAACTATAAGAATAGCCAATTTAGCTAGAACATTTTTTACTTTTAATGTAAATGAAGCTATTTTATTTAATTATGAAAACTATGATAAGGTTTTAATTAAACTGTTAAATTTCTTTTCTATTCCTTCTTATTTGCGTAAATATGTGTATAAAATAGATGAAGATTTAAAATATGTAGGAGCAGCCCCTCCAATAAGAGCTAATATTGAAGAAGATAAAGAAAATAGAATAGGTCTTGTTGTTAAAAATGAAAAAGGAATTGCTTTTATAAATGCAGGCTTAAAACAGTTAATAAAAATTAAAAATTCTAAACTAAAGAAAGGAGAAATTGTCAAACTTTCTTTTATTAATGGTCGTTGGGAATTGGTATTTAATGAAAGTGAAAAATATTTTAATTTCTCTATTAAAGTAATAAATGATCTTATTAATTTCTTAAAATCTGAAAAACCAAAATCTTTTATAATTGCAACTTCCAAAGAACTTTTCTCTCCTAAATGCAAAATTTTGAACTTGGAAAACTTATTAATTTTACAAAAACTTATAAAAGACAAGCAAAAATTGATTTTTTTATTTGGTTCGCCCAAAGAGGGATTATATGAAATATTTCTTAAACTTAATTATAATCTAGATGATCTAGCTGATGTCATTTTAAATGTTTTTCCAAATCAAGGAGTGATTACAATAAGAACAGATGAAGCTATTTTCGGAACATTAAGTATTTTTAATCTAATTTTTTAGCTGACTTAAAAAGCTTAAGATTTCACTTTTCAAAACAGTTCATCGTTTCTTTCATCGATTTGTTGCCAAATCTAGCTTTGAGGGTGGTCAGGTGACACAGATGGTCACGCAATTTAAATTTCTTGAGTCTCTGGATTGGATAAAATAAAGATCATTCATAGAAAAAAGTTTGATGTATACTGGATGCTTCTCCACCAGTCTCATTAATTATCATCCAAGCTAGGGGATGTTGCTATCATGTTGAAGAAAAATATCTTTTTAAATATTTAATCTTTCGTCTCACCATAAAAGGCTAGGTTTTTAATTTTTTAAAATCATACAATTAACACTTCTTCTTGAATATAAATTAAAAGCAAAATTTATTAATACCTTTTAATAGTATTTTTGTTATTCAATTTAAAAATGGGCGCTCCTAGAAGAGGTTCAATGGGTTTTTATCCAAGAGTAAGAGCAAAAAGTATTCGTGTTACTGTTAAATCTTGGCCTAAAATATCTTTAACTACGCCTAAGTTATTAGGTTTCGTAGGATATAAGGCCTTTATGTGTAGTGTTTTACTGCTTGATTCATATGAAAAATCTCCTACCTACGGTAAAGAAGTAGTAAAAGCATGTACTGTAATAGAAGTACCTCCTCTATTTATAGCAGGAATAAAACTGTATGGTAATAGATATGGAAGATTGGTTAATTTAACCACGATTTTTACTGAAAAAATCCCTGAAAAAATTTCTAAGTATTATAAATTCAAAAACAAAAAACCTATCAATGTTGATTCTTTAAAAAATCATATAGCAGAAGTGAGAGTAATAGCATGTACGCAGCCTTATTTAACAACAATAGGTAGGAAAAAACCTGAAATATTTGAAATAAAGGTAGGAGGGGAACCTGTAAAAGCTTTAGAATATGCTCAAAGTATATTAGGAAAAGAAGTAAAAATAGATGATGTGTTTAATGAAGGAGAATACATAGATATCATAGGAATAACAAAAGGTAAAGGTTTTCAAGGAGTAGTTAAAAGGTTTGGTGTCAAAATCTTACCAAGGTGGCATAAGCATCGAAAGGGGTATAGAAAAGTTGGTTCAATTGGACCAATAGAACCTACTCTTATGAGATTTGTGCCTAGAGCAGGCCAAATGGGTTTTCATAAACGGACAATATATAATAAAAAAATAATTCTATTAGGTAAGGATCCTTCAATTATAAATAAAAAAGGAGGAATTCCTCATTACGGCATAATCAAGAATTCATTTATATTATTATTAGGCTCTGTTATGGGACCACCTAAAAGAGTAATATTTTTAAGAGCTCCTATTAAGCCTCCAAAACATGCTAGAAGTTATAAATTAATTCAAATTATAAAATGAGCAAATCGCTTTCTGTTTCTTTAATTGGAGCTGAAGGAAAAGAAATAGCTAAATTAAATTTTGTTCCCATACCTTTTTTAACAGAATATAGATATGATTTAATTAAAAGAGCTGTTCTCACCGAACTTCAAAATATGAAACAACCTAAAGGTGTTGATCCTTTGGCAGGTAAAAAAACTACAGCTGAAAGTTGGGGGGTAGGTTATGGTATTGCAAGAGTACCCAGAGTAAAAGGTTCAGGTTATCCAAAAGCATCTCAAGGAGCTTTTGCTCCTATGACTCGAGGAGGTTATAATCCTACAGCACCAAAATCTAATAAAGTAATCAAAGTTAAAATTAACAAAAAAGAAAAAAGGAAAGCTTTCTTTAGCGCTATAGCCTGTACTGCTAATTTAAACATGATATTAAAACGTGGACATAAAATATCTAACTCTGAACTTAAATTACCCCTAGTAATTGGAGAAGAGGTGGCGAAAATAAACAAAACTAAAGAGGTCGAAGAATTTCTAAAAAAAATAGGTATTTATGATGATATTATTAGAGTTAAAGATAACATTAAAATAAGAGCAGGTAAAGGTAAAAGAAGAGGAAGAAGATATAAAGAAAGAAAAGGACCTTTATTGGTAGTTTTAGGTGAAGAACCAATAAAAAAAGCTTTTAAAAATTTACCAGGTGTAGATGTTTATGATGTAAGAAATTTACCAATACATGCATTAGCTCCTGGTTGCTTGCCTGGAAGGCTTACTATTTGGACAATAAATTCATATAAATATTTAGCTGAAAAATTTGGTTATATTGGTGAATTGACATGAGTTCTAAAATTATACATAGGTTTATAGTGACAGAAAAAGCGTTGAAACTAGCTGAATTTGAAAATAAATTAACTTTAATTGTAGATATTAATTCAAATAAAAGAGAAATCAAGAAAGCTATTGAAAACTTATATAATGTAAAGGTAGAAAAAGTAAACGTTTTAATCACCCCAAAGTATGAAAAAAAGGCCATAGTAAAATTGTCAAAGGAGTTTTCCGCTTTAGAATTATACTCAAAATTAGGTTTAATATAATATGGGTAAGAGATTAAGGCAGCAAAGAGCTGGGCGTGGTTCATCTACATTTATAGCGCCCACTTGGAGAAGAATAGCTCCTATAAAATATCCTTCATGGCTTCATGAGTTAATTGAGAATAGTGAGCAACCTATAAAAGGCATAGTAAAGGAAATAGATTCTGAAAGTGGAAGGGAAGCACCTCTAGCTTTGATTTCTTTAGGCGACGGCAAAGAATTTTATACAATTGCTGCTGAAGGAATATTTGAGAAAAGTGAGTGTTTTATAGGTAAAAACGTTCCTATCAAAGCTGGCAACATAACGCAAATAGGTTCTCTTCCTGAAGGAACTTTAATTTTTAATATAGAAAGAAGACCTGCTGATGGAGGAAAATTTGTAAGAGTTGCTGGATCTTATGCAACAGTATTTTCTCAAACTATAGATGGAACAATTGTAAGCTTACCTTCAGGTAAATTAATAAAGCTTGATAAAAAGTGTTTAGCTACTATTGGAGTGATTGCAGGAGGAGGAAAAATTGAAAAACCTTTATTAAAAGCTGGTAAGAAATATCATATTTCTAAAGCAAAATCATTTAAATGGCCTACTGTAAGAGGTAAAGCTATGTATGCTGCTTCGCATCCTCACGGTGGGGGAGCCCATCCTAAAGGAGGAAGACCTGTTAAAAAAACATCTCCGCCAGGCAAAAAAGTAGGTTATTATGGACCTAGAAGGACTGGAAGGAGAAAAGGATAATTTTATATTTATACCTTATAAAATAATTTAATATGCCAAGAGAATTTACCTATCGCGGTTATACAATAGATCAATTAAAATCATTACCTATGGATGAATTTATAAATTTACTAAACGCAAGAGAAAGAAGAAGTATAAAAAGAGGTTTGCTAAAGAAACATAAAGTGCTCATAGAAAAAATTAGAAAAGCTAAAGAAGGAACATATAGTAAACCGATTAGAACGCATGCAAGAGACATGATTATTTTACCTGAAATGGTCGGATTAACAATTCACGTTTACAATGGTAAAGAATTTGTTCCAGTTGAAATTACTCCTGAAATGATAGGTCATAGATTGGGTGAGTTTTCAATAACTACGAAGAAAGTTATACATGGTGAACCAGGTCTAAGAGCTACAAGAGGCTCTATGTATGTTGCATTGAAATAATGCCAGAATTTGGTTATTCAATTAAAGGACTTGATCCTGATAAATCTGTATTAGCAAGTGGAAGAGATTTAAATATTTCATTTAAAGAAGCTGTTGAAGTTTGTAGATATATAAAAGGTAGAAAACTTGACGAAGCCAAAAAAATTCTTGAAGAGGTAATTGAAGGTAAAAGAGCAATACCTTATAAAAGGTTTAACAAAAAAGTACCACATCATAAATATGATAATACTAGTGGTCCTGCAAGATATCCTATAAAAGTTTCTAAGCATCTCTTAAAAATTCTTGAATCTCTTGAAGCTAATGCTGAATTTAAAGGTCTTGATACTTCCAAGATTAAAATTATTCATTGTGCTGCTCAGAAAGGTATGAAAATAAAAAAGTATATTCCTAGAGCATTTGGACGTTCTTCACCTTATTTTAAAGAACTTGTTCATATCGAAGTTGCCGGTATAGAGGAATAACATGGTAAACTTAGCAAAACAATTTCTTCAAATTAATGAATTATATGCTAGAATAAAAGAATACATTTTTGAAAAATTAAAAGAATCAGGTGTCGATAATGTTGATATACAGCAATTCGCTGCAGGAATAAGAATAATTATTGATGTTGAAAAACCGAGGCTTGCATTAGGTCCTCACGGATTGAAAATAAAAGAAGTTGAAGAAGAATTAAAATTGAAGTTTAACATTAAAAATATTGAAATATTCATAAATGAAGTAAAAGAGCCTGCTCTAAGTGCATCTATTATGGCTAATAGACTAGCTAGTTTAATTGAAAAAGGCATACATTTCAGAAGAGCTGCTAACTTAATACTTAAACAAATAATGGATGCAGGAGCTAAAGGTGCCGAAATAGAAATAAGTGGAAAACTTGATAGTGATAGAGCAAGAACTGAAAGATTTAGGTTTGGCTTTATGCCAAAATCTGGTGAACCTTATGAAAAATACGTTAAAAAAGCTAAAACTTCCATTCTTTTAAAGCCAGGCATATATGGAATATCTGTTAAAATATTTCCGCCTTTAGAATATTGGGATGAGATACCTAAATTAGTAGATAAAATAAAAGCTTTGGAGGTGAGTACAAATGAAAACAAAGGAACTTAGAAAATTATCTAAAGAAGAAAGATTAAAAAGATTAGAAGAATTAAGGCTTGAATTAATAAAAAATAGAGGATTATTTGAAGCAGGAAAACCTCCTAAAAATGTTAAACTCCTTAAAAATATAAGAAAAGAGATCGCTAGAATTTTAACTATAAATAGGGAAGAGGAACTTAAAAATGAAGCTAAGAAAAGATAATATAATATATCATGAATTGTTGGGTTTATTTGTTGAATGTTATGATAAAAAATATAAAAAAGTAGGTGAAGGTATGATTATCGATGAAACTAAGGAAACTATAAAAGTATTAACAAAAGATAATAAAATAAAAAAGTATTTAAAAAGATGTTTTAATTTTTTATTTTTAATAAATGGTGATAAAGTAATGATAAAAGGAGAAGATCTTTTAGGAAAACCTGAAGATAGAATAAAAAAACTATGAGGAGAAAAAGAATAATTTTTGGTATAGAACCTCCAGAAGCCGAATGTAATGATAAAACATGTCCTTTTCATGGTGAAATTAGTGTTAGAGGCAGAATTGACGAAGGAACAGTTTTAAAAATAAAAATGAATAAAACTGCAGTTGTTGTTAAAGAAAGGTTAGTTTGGATTAGAAAATATCAAAGATATGAAAGGAGAAGAAGTAAATATCATGTTCATATACCTGACTGTATTAAAGTAAAAGAAAATGACAGAGTAATTATAGGTGAAATAAGGCCCATTTCTAAGACTGTTTCATCTGTTATTTTAAAAGTAATAAAATAAAGAAAAATTAATAAGTAAAAATCATGCAAATAATTCATATCGGTGTGAAATATGGTTAAAAGAGGAGGAAAAGTTTCAGCTGCAATAATTAGACCTAGACTTAGTGCAGGTATATTTAATTATACTATAGTAAAATGTGCAGATAATAGCGGTGTATTAATGGGGAGAGTAATTAATGTATTTGGTATTAAAACCAGAAGAAGAAGAGTTCCTGGAGCATCTGTAGGAGACATGGTAAAGATTTCCGTAACTAAAGGAAAACCAGAATTAATAGGACAATTAATGAATGCGGTTGTTATTAGGCAAAGAAAACCCTACAAAAGAATTGATGGAACATGGATATCATTTGAAGATAATGCTGTAATAATTCTAACACCTGAAGGAGATGTTAAAGGAACGGAAATTATTGGTCCTGTTGCCAAAGAAGCTGTGGAACGCTGGCCAAAGATAGCAAGTATTGCTTCAATTATAATATGACATCTTCGCAACCGAGAAAGCAAAGAAGGTTAATTTTTAAAAAGTTTACCAATAAAGATTACGGAAAACTATTATCGGCTCATTTATCTGAAGAATTAAGACAAAAATATAAAAGGAGATCTTTACGTGTCCGTGTAAATGATATTGTAAGAGTGATGAGAGGGACATATAAAGGGTTTGAAGGTAAAGTAGCTAAGGTTAATCCTAAAAAAGGCTATGTATTTATTGAAGGTCTTACAAGGAAAAATATTCGTGGAAGACCTGTTATGATACCTGTTCATGCTTCGAAAGTAATGATAGTAAAGTTATATTTAGATGATAAATATCGTGCTGAAAAGTTAAAAGCAGTGTAGCATGACGCATATAAAAAGGTTAGCTGCTCCTGATTTTTGGTCTATTCTTAAAAAACAATATAAATGGACAATTTCTCCTTCACCAGGACCCCATAAAAAAACCAGCTGTATACCATTAGGAATAATTATCAGAGATATACTAGGTTATGCTTCAAATTTAAAAGAAGTAAAGTATATTTTAGATCAAGGTTATGTTAAAAGGGATAAAGCGGTAGTAAAAGACTATAAATTCCCTGTAGGCTTAATGGATACTCTGGAATTTGCTAAGGATCCTTTCGCTTACAGATTATTACCATTTAAAGGTTATCCGCTAGTCGTTACAAAAATTCCTTTAGAGGAATCTTCTTTAAAAATTTGTAGGATAGAAAATAAAGTTGCTATCAAAGGAAATAAATTGCAAGTGAATTTAAATGATGGTAGAAATTTTTTAATAGATAAAACTGAATCTAACAATTTCAAAACTTATGATAGTATTTTATTAGAGTTACCAAACCAAAAAATAAAAGAAACAATTAAGCTACAAGAAGGAGTTTTATGCCTAATTATAGGAGGAGTAAATGCAGGCTATTATGGTTTCCTAAAGAAAATTATTGAATTGATGCCTAGGAGAAAATCGATAGTAGAAATAGAATCTCATGATGGAAAAATAATTCGAACAAGTCTTAAGTATACTATGCCAATAGGATATGATAAGCCTTTAATAAAGGTTGCAGAAAAAGAAGAAGATATAGTTAAACCTGTAATTTATCACACATGAGCGAAACACAAACTTTGGAAATTAAAGAGGAGAGTAAAATAAATCCTATGACTAAAGTAAAATTGCGTTCAGTTACATTAAATATTAGCGTTGGAGCTAATGAAGAAAAGCTTAAAAAAGCCATGATCGTATTAGAAAAATTAACTGGGCAAAAGCCTTCTATAAGAAGAGCTAAAAAAACAATTAAGGAATTTAAAATTAAGCGGGGTGAACCTATAGCTTGCATAGCAACAGTAAGAGGTAAAAAAGCTGAAATTTTGCTTGATAAATTATTAGAAGCTGTAAATAAAAAACTAAAAGCATCTTCGTTTACTGAGTTAGGAAACTTCAGCTTTGGAATAAAGGAGCATATAAGCATACCTGGTATGAAATATGATCCTACAATAGGAATTGTAGGTATGGATGTTTGTGTTAATTTAGAAAAACCTGGTTATAGAGTTAAGTTTAGGAAAAGGAGAAGAAATAAAATAGGAAAAAATCATTTAGTTAAAAAAGAGGAAGCAATTCAATTTGTGCAGGAAAGATTTAACACGGTGATAGAATAATGGGTAAAATAAAACCCAAGGAAAGAAAGTTTGGTAAAATCGTTTCTAAATGCAAACGATGCGGTACTACAAAAGGTGTAATAAAGAAATATAATTTATATTATTGTCGAAGATGTTTTAGGGAAATTGCTCCTTTGGTCGGATTTAAAAAATATGAATAAAGGTTTATATGTTGCTTTTTTAAAATAATAAGTTATCATGAGGCTCCTTGCTAATATGATAACTTCAATTAAAAATGCAGAGATGAGGAATAAAAAAGAATGCCTAGTTTATCCTTCATCAAAACTTTTGATTGAGGTGTTAAAAACAATTCAACGTCATAGATATATTGGAGAATTTGAAGTAATAGATGATGGAAGAGGTTCTAAGATTAGAATACAATTACTTGGAAGAATAAATAATTGCGGTATAATAAAACCTAGACTAGGATATAGTTATAGGGAATTTGTAAAATTAGAGAGCAAGTACTTGCCTAGCAGAGATATTGGAATAATTATAGTGACAACAAACCAAGGTGTCATGACAACTAAAGAGGCATTTGAAAAAAGAATTGGAGGAGTAGCTTTAGCTTATGTCTATTAATCAATTAATTTTTAAAGAGGAATTACCTATACCTGAGGATATAAATGTGGATATCGACGATAATTATTTGGTAAAAATACAAGGTCCAAAAGGTGAAATTGTAAAAGACTTTAGTCCAAGAAAGTTAAACATTTCCAAAAATAAGTATAAAATCTACAAGGAAAATAACAAGATAATAATAGAAGTTTATATTAAAGGCAAAAGAGGTAAATCCTTATTATATACTTTAGCATCGAAAATAAAAAATTCAATAAAAGGAGTAATTGAAGGATATGTTTATAAACTTAAAATAGTTCATACTCACTTTCCTATTAATGTTAAAGTTAAAGGAGATACCGTATATATTGAAAACTTTATAGGTGAGAGATCACCAAGAGTAGCAAAAATTTTAGGTAAGTATACGCAGGTAAAAGTTGAAGGAGAAGATGTAATAATAAGTGGAATAGATAAAGATGAAGTAAGCCAAACAGCTTTTAATATTCAATTAGCAACAAAAATTAAAGATAAGGATCCTAGGAAATTCTTAGATGGAATTTATGTTTATTATAGAGGAAAATGAAGGAGATAAATAAAGCCTTAAAAATTAGAGAAAAACAAAAAAGAAAAATGCCAGATTTTGTAAGAGCAGATTCATGGAAAGTTAAAAGACTTGAAGATTCGGGTTGGAGAAGACCTAAAGGTTTAGATACCAAAATGCGTTTAAAGAGAAAAGGTTGGCCTCCTATAGTAAATATAGGATATAGAAAAATTAAAAAGGCAAGATATTTGCACCCCTCTGGTTTAATGGAAGTTATCGTTCATAATGCTAAAGAAGTAGAAAAATTAGATAAAAATAAACATATAATAAGAATAGCTGCTTCCGTAGGTAAAAAGAAAAGATTACAAATATTAGATATTGCCAATAAACTTGGTATAAAAGTAGCTAATCCGGTGATTTAAATGAGCTTAGATTATGTTAGAGAATTAGCTGCTAAAGTAAAAGGCGTAGGTAAAAGCAGAGTATATATTGATCCTGAATATTATGATAAGTTATCAACAGTAATTTCACGTGAAGAAATAAGGAAATTAATTGAAGATGGTATAATAAAAATCAAGTCAAAAAAAGGAATTAGTAAAGGAAGGTTTAGGAAAAAATTAAAGCAAAAGAGAAAAGGATTACGAAAAGGTCCAGGAAGCATAAAAGGGAAGAAGATCAAAATTAAGAAAAAGGAATATGTAAAAAAGATAAGAGGATTAAGAAAATACCTAAGGAATCTATACGATAAAGGACTTATTGATAATAAATTATACCAAAAGTTAAGAAAATATGTTAAAGCAGGAATATTAACATCTCGAGCAAGAATTAGGGCATATATTGAAAGTTATAAAAGCGGTCAAACTTAAAATGGCTAAGAAATTATTAAAATTTAAGCGTAGAAGAAAAGGTTTAACCAATTATTATAAACGTAAAATATTCGTAATTTCTGGGAAAACAAGGTTAGTTGTAAGAAGATCTAATAAATATATTAATATTCAATTTATTAAACCAGCTATTAAAGGAGATATATGTTTAGCAGGTATCAATTCAATAATTTTAAAGAAATTTGGATGGCCTTACAGTTGTAAAAACTTGTCTGCATGTTATTTAATTGGGTATATAGCTGGAAAAATTGCTCTGCAGAAAAAAATAGAAAATGTAGCTTTAGACATAGGCTTACATTCAGCTACAAAAGGCTCAAGAATTTTTGCTGTAATCAAAGGAATTTTGGATGCAGGATTAAAAGTTCCTGTAGATCCAGAAATGCTTCCTTCTGAGGAACGTATAAAAGGTAATCATATAATCAAATATGCTAAACTTTTAAAAGAAACAAATGAAGAAAATTACAAAAAACGTTTTTCTTATCTTATTTCCCAAAATATTATGCCTGAAAATATAGAAGAATATTTTAATAAAACTTTTTCATTAATTAAAGAGAGGTTTGGATAAAATGACGAGCTTGGAAAGTTGGGAGCCTACCACAACATTAGGAAAATTAGTAAGAGAAGGTAAAATAAATTCTATAGATGAGATCTTTGAAAATAATTTAAGAATTCAAGAACCAGCTATTGTAGATATTTTAATTCCTAATTTACAAGTACAGGTGCTTTTTACAAGAGCTGTACAAAAACAAACAGCTGCAGGGGAAGTTACAAGGTTTGAAAGTCTTGTGGTGGTGGGAGATAAAAATGGCCATGTAGGTATAGGGTTAGGTAAAGCAAAACAAACAAGAAATGCTATAGAAAAAGCAACCTATAATGCGAAACTAAATATAATACCTGTGATAAGGGGTTGTGGGAGTTGGGAATGCTCATGTAATAGACCTCATAGTATTCCCTTTAAAGTTAGAGGAAAATATGGAAGCGTAAGAATAGCTTTGTTTCCTGCACCATATGGTTTAGGTTTAGTAGCAGGAGAATTTATAAAACCTATATTTGCATTGGCTGGCATAAATGATGTATGGACATGGACAAAAGGGAACACAAGTAATCATATAAATTTTGCATTTGCTGTTTATGACGCTTTTAAAAATCTATATAAATTAAACGTTTTCTAATGCCAGAATTATTAGCTGTAATTAGAATAAGAAGCTTAATAGATAGAAGGCCTGAAGTTAGGTTTACTGCCCGTCTTTTGAGATTAACAAGAGTAAATATATGTACATTGTATCCAAAAACTTCTTCTATACTTGGAATGTTAAAAGTTGTTTCTGAAGTTACAACCTATGGAGAAATAAATAAAGATGTGCTTATAGAACTTTTAAAGAAAAGAGGTAGAATTAAAGGAAATAAAAAATTAACTGAAGAAATTCTTCAAAAGTATAACTTTGCAACGTTCGAAGAATTAGCTGAATATATTTTAAAAACAGGAAAAATTCCTAACTTTATTAAACCTGTATTTAGACTTTCACCTCCGAAGAAAGGCTTTAAACATTCTACAAAAAAGTTTTTCTCTCAAGGAGGGGAATTAGGGTATAGAGGAGAAAAAATTAATGAGCTAATTTTACGTATGATTTAAGGTTAACTTTTTATTTCTTTGTATATGTATTTTATATTATACTTATATGGTAACAAGGAAAGAAAAAAAGTCAAGAAAACTTCGAGGTTATCGTACTCATGGTTATGGTAGAGTTGGTCAGCATAGAAAAAGCGGTTCTAAGGGTGGTGTTGGAAATGCAGGAAGAAAAAGTGGCAAACACAAATGGAGTTGGGTATTAAGGTATGAGCCTGATTATTTTGGTAAACATGGATTTGTAAGACCAAATAGAAAATATTATAATACAATAAATCTGAGCCAAATTTCAAATATTGCCTTTTCTTTAATTGAAAAAGGAATTTTAAAACCTAATGAAAATGGTTACTATGAAATAGATTTAACTGAATGGGGATATGATAAAGTTTTAAGTAATGGTTCATTAAATAATAAGTTCATTATAAAAGCAAAATTCTTTAGTGAGAAAGCTTTAGAAAAGATAAAATCATTAGGAAGCATACCTGTGGTTAGAAATGACAGTTCTTGAATCCTTAAGACCTATATTATCTATATTACCTGAAGTACCCAAAGCAAAAAGAATAGTAGGTTTTAGAGAAAAGTTGGTTTGGACTGTTATTGTTTTAACAATTTATTTAGCTTTTACACAAATACCTTTATATCCTATTGCAAAGGAACAACAAGAAGCATTTTCGCCTTTATTTTCGATAATTTTTGCTGCTAAATTTGGTACTTTAGCGCAACTCGGTGTAGGACCAATTGTTACTGCAGGTTTAATAATGCAATTGCTGGTAGGTTCAAAGATAATTAATTTGGATCTTACCGATAAAAAGCAAAGAGCTTTATTTACTGGAACTCAAAAATTACTTGCAATATTATTTACTTTATTGGAAGCAATTGTTTTCATAGCAGGTGGATTATTAAGAGTTCAAAGTATGTCTGCAGCAGTTTTGGTTGTTATTCAGTTGTTTGCTGTAGGTATATTAATAATTTTATTTGATGAGATATTACAAAAAGGCTGGGGTTTTGGTAGTGCAGTAAGTCTATTCATATTAGCAGGTGTAGCTTCACAAATTTTCACTGAATTATTTAGCCCTGTAATTATTAACGGGAGCTATGTTGGATTCTTTCCCCGTTTGGTTCATGTTGCTGCTGGAGGCGATGTTGTTAGTAACTTAATATTTGGCAATCCTAACATTGCAAGATCTTCTTCACTTATAGGTTTAATAGCTATGATTATAGTTTTATTTTTAATAGTTTATCTTCAAGGAGTAAAAATAGAAATTCCTGTAGCTTATCCTAAATATGGAGGGTTAAAAGCTAAAATACCATTACAGTTAATATATGTTTCAAACGTTCCTGTAATATTAGCTGGAGCTTTAACTGCTAACTTACTTTTCTTTTCTCAAATGACTTGGAATAATTATAACAGATCTAATACTGATCCTCTTTTAAACATGATAGCTCAATTTAATGTTGTAGGAAATCAAGCAGTGCCTACTGGTGGCTTAATTTATTATTTATCTCCGCCAAGAAACATATATAATGTGATGCATGATCCGCTTCATGCAATAATATATATTTTAATTTTTTCAGGTCTTTGTGTTCTTTTTGCAAAAGCATGGGTAGAAACATCTGGGATGAGTGCTGAAGAACAAGCTAAAAGAATGATCAAATCAGGTATACAAGTAAAAGGATTTAGACATAGTGAAATTGTTTTAAAGCAACTTCTTAACAGATATATACCTACATTAACTTGGTTTAGCGGTTTAATTATAGGACTTCTTGCATCAGTTTCTGACGCTTTGGGAATAATTGGAACAGGAATAGGTATTTTATTATCTGTTGGTATTATATATCAATATTACAGAATTTTGTTGCAGCAAAAAATTGAAGAAGAATTCCCATCACTTGCAAGATTTTTGAAGGGAGAATGATAATAGCCGATTCACCATTCATTGCTACTTTTTTAATATTTTTATTTGCTATACCCTCTCCTTTAATTTCAGCATTGGTTAGCAGAATAATTATAAGCAAATTTTTTGGTTTGGAAAGATATAGAAGAATAATGAAGGAAATAAGAGAATTTGATTCAGAATTTTTTAAAGCAGTGAGAAATAAAGATACTCAAAAATTAAATAAATTACAAGCAAAGAAACCTTATATTGATAAAATGAAATGGCAAACATTGAGAATAAGTCTCTTGAATTTTACTATTCTCATTATACCTTTTTATTTGTTTTTTATTTGGTTATACCAAACTTTTAGTTTAATCCAAGGTATTGCTTTTTTCCCTTTAATTTCCCATGAAATAGGTTTTGTTGCTTGGTATATGATATGTACTTTCTTTATAAGTTTCTTAATAAACAGAATATTAGGTATATATTCTTATTAAACATTATATGTATATTATAACATGCCGAAACCTTCATTAAGAAGTAAAAAATATCATATTGTAAGGACACCTGGCGGAAGGTATGCAATACATTACTTGAAAGAAAAAAGAAATAGAGATAAATGTGCAATTTGCAAATCTGAATTGCACGGAACAAATCACGGTTATAAAAGCTTACCTAGATCTTCAAGAAGACCTAAAAGAATCTTTGGTGGATATTTATGTCCCAATTGTTTGAAAAAAATTCTTGAAAATAAAATAATTGAGTCTTTTCAAATTTGAATATAATAATAACTGTTAGCGGCCCTCCTGCGTCAGGTAAATCAACATATGCTAAAATTATATCTCAAGAATTAGGATTAAGATTATTTTCAACTGGTGCAGCATTCAGAGAAATAGCTAAAAAATTAAATATAAACTTAGAAGAATTCCATGCTTTAGCTGAAAAGAATTATGAATATGATATTATGGTAGATAAAATGGCTTTGGAAGAAGCTAAAAAAGGTAACATTGTAGTTGAAGGACATTTAGCTTGTTGGCTCTTAAAGGACATAGCAGATATAAAAATTTATGTAACTGCACCTTTGAATGAAAGAATTAAAAGGCTAATGGAAAGAGAAGGTAAAAGCTTTGAAGAAGCAAAAAAAGAAATTTTAGCTAGAGAGAAAAGCAATAAAAAAAGATACATGGAAATTTATGGAATAAACATTGATGATTTGTCTCCTATAGATATAATGATCAATACTGCATTATTTGGAATTGAAGATGTTGCAAAAATACTTATATTTATAATAAAATCATATCTTTCTAAGAAAAATGCCACCATTGGTAACATTAGGAAGGGTTTGTGTTAAAATAAGAGGAAGGGATGCTGGAAGAAAATGCGTAATAGTTAACATTATAGATAAAAATTATGTTGTTGTGACAGGACCAAAAAGCTTAACAGGAGTAAGAAGGAGAAAAGTAAATATTGACCATTTAATATTTTTGCCACATGTATTAAAAATAAGCAAAAATGCTTCAGATTCTGAAGTATTACAAAGTATAGAGAAAGAAAATCTAATCTCTTTCTTTAGGGAAGGTGTTGTTATAGATGCAAAGAAAGATCTTATATAAAGAGACTACAAAACATAAAATTATACTTTCTCCAGTACCTTTGGTAAAAAAAAGTATCGAAGAAAAATTACAATTAGGTTATTCAATTATTGACAAACCTAAAGGACCTACAAGTCATCAAATAGCTGCATGGATAAGAGATGAATTTCAATTTCCTGTAGCCCACAGCGGGACTCTAGATTATTAAGGAGAAATCCCGCTGTTTCGGGTTTATTAATAATACTTTTTGGAAAAGCTAGAAAAGTAGCTGATTTATTAGCTAAAATGGATAAAGAATATATTTGCGAAATGCAATTGCATGAAAATGTAGATAAAAATGAACTTGAAAAAGTTATTAAAATGTTTATAGGAGAGATTTATCAAAAACCACCTTTAAGATCTGCTGTTAGCAAAAAGCCTAGGAGAAGGAAAATTTACAACATAGAAATTCTTGATTTTAAAGATAGAGATGTATTATTAAAAATTAAATGTCAAGCAGGAACATATGTTAGAAAATTATGTCATGATATAGGTGAAATATTAGGTTGTGGAGCTCATATGAAAGATTTAAGAAGAATAGGAATAGGAACCTTAAATGAAAATGATAAAAGAGTAATAACCTTGCATGAACTTTTTGGTGCTTATAGAGAATGGAAAAACTATAATAATCCTACTTATTTAAATGAATTTGTAAGACCTTTGGAAGAATTGTTATTCTTTTTACCTAAAATTTATGTTAAAGATTCTTCTTTATTTTCGATTACCCATGGATCCTTTGTAGCTTCTCCTGCAGTTATAGCTGTAACTTCTGATGTTAAAGCTAAATCTATAGTTACTATTAATACAGTATATAACGAAATAATTGCTATAGCTAAATCTGAGCTAAATTCTGAGGAAATTGTAAAGTCAAAATCTGGTATAGTTGCAAAAGTAGATAAAGTATTAAGAATTATAGAAAACGCCGGGAGTGGGATTTGAACCCACGCGGGGAAAATCCCCACAGGCTCTCCAGGCCTGCGCCTTACCAGGCTAGGCAATCCCGGCTCTAAAGAAATAATTTTTTCAGAAATATTTTTGCTTTTTCTTTTAGAAAAAAATTTAAGCAAAAAATAATAATATACTTTTATCGTGAGCACCGAAATCAAACAAATAGTTAGAATAACAGGTAAAGATCTGAAAGGAGAGGATCAAGTTTATTATGCATTACAAAAGATCAAGGGTATAGGTTTTAATACTGCTTTAGCTATCTGTAAGATGCTAAATATAAATCCGTTAACCAAAATAGGATACTTAAATGACGAAGAAATTAAGAAGATTGAAGATTATATTCTAAATTTACCTCAAAAAAATGTTCCTTCATGGTTTCTTAATAGAAGGAAAGATCCATTTACGGGTAAAGATTATCATTTTGTAGGCTCTGATCTGGTTTTAAAAGTAAGAGAAGATATTGAATTTGCTAAATCAATTAAATCATGGAAAGGAATTAGGCATTCACTGGGATTAAAGGTTAGAGGACAATCAACTAGAACTACAGGAAGAACTGGTTTAACTGTAGGTGTAACAAAAAAGAAGGAAGAAGGTAAAAAATGAGGCGTTTTAGAAGAACTTGGGAACCTCCAAAACATCCATGGAGAAAGGAAGTTCTAGCTACTGAAGTAGAGCTTGTTGGCAAATATGGTTTAAGGAATAAAAGAGAACTCTGGAAAACAAGGACAATATTAAGAAAAATAAGGAGTAGAGCAAGGACACTATTAGCTTTACCTCCTTTGGAAAGAATGAAGGAAGAGGAAGATTTAAAAAGAAAATTAATTAATTATGGTCTTATCAATGAAAATGCTACGATAGATGATATTTTATCTTTAACTGTCGAGGATATTTTAAAAAGAAGACTACAAACAATCGTATATGAACAAAAGCTTGCTAAAAGTATATATCATGCAAGACAACTTATAGCCCATAGGAAGGTGATCGTAGGAAATAATGTTATAGCAAGCCCTAGTTATTTGGTAAGAAAGGATGAGGAAAATCAAATTAGGTTGAGAGAATGAGTAGCGAAAAACAAAAAAATCTTTGGGGTATAGCTCATATATATGCTTCAAGAAATAACACTTTAATTTACGTTACAGATTTGTCCGGAGCCCAATTAATTACTTGGAGATCTTCTGGGTGTGTTGTGAATGCTGATAGAGAAAAGAAAACTCCTTATGCAGCTATGGTTGCAGCATTCCAAGTAGCAAATGAATGCTTAGAAAAAGGAATTGTTGGTTTACATATAAAAGTTAGAGCACCAGGAGGTCATCATCAAAAAACACCTGGTCCTGGTGCGAATGCTGCAATTAGAGCATTAGCAAGATCTGGATTAATGATCGGAAGAATTGAAGATGTAACACCTATACCCCATGATACAACGAGAAAGCCTGGAGGAAGAAGAGGGAGAAGAGTTTAGAAATGTTATACTTGGTGGTAGTTTTGATAAATTGCATAAAGGACATAAGCTTTTACTTAAACACGCATTAAAATTATCGAATAGAATTAAAATTGGTCTTGTAAAAGATGAAATGTTAAAAAATAAACTTCTTTCTTCTAAAATAGAAAATTTTAATTTAAGAAAAAATAAAATAATTGGTTTCCTTAAGAAAATCAGAAAAAACATTCATATTGATATTGTTCCTTTATCTGATCCTTATGGTCCTTCAATAGAAGATAATACTATTACTGATATAATTGCAACAGAGGAAACCTTGCCTAGGGTAATAAAAATTAACAAAATAAGATCTTCTAAGAATTTATCTAAACTAAAGATTCATGTAGTTAAATTATTATTAGCAGAGGATGGGAGAATTATAAGGAGTTCAAGGATAAGAACTGGTGAAATAGATAAAGATGGAAAATTAATAGTAAAAAAGATAAAAATTAAGTATTAATGGAAAAAAGTAAAATTTTAAGGCTTTATCCTTACGAATATGAAATAATTAAGAATTTGATAGGTAAAGAGCTAGAGATAAGCGAGCTTTCTTCTATTATAAATGTTCCTTTATCAACTTTATTTAGCCGAATAGAAGAACTTAAAAGGAAAGATTTGATCAATGTAAGAGAAGAAATCTGGTATATATTAACTTTAACAGATGAGGGTAAACTTTATGCAAATGAAGGTTTGCCTGAAAAAAGATTGATTGAAATTTTAAAAGAAGTTAAAAAAGAGAAAATAGAAAATGTAAAAAAGGTCCTTGGAGAAAGATTCTTTAACATTGCTATAGCCAATGCTTTACGAAAGGGTTTTGTCAAGATAAGTAATGATTATATTGAACTCTTAAATTATCCATCGATAGATGAATATCAAAATATCTTAAGAGAATTAAACGAAAAAAAACAAATTGTTCTAAAGGAACAAAATCAAGTTATATCTGAGCTTGTTAAAAGGAACATTATTAAATCAAAGGATATCAAGAAAGTTTTTATGAAGCTATCAGAAAAAGCTGAATATTATTTAAAAAATAATCTTATAGAAGTTTTACAAGAAAAATCGAAGTTAACACCTGAAGATATAATTAAAGGTTATTGGAAAAGCTATTATTTAAAACCTTATAATTTTGATGCTCTTCCTCCTAAGATATACTTCGGAAGATCTCATTCTTATGTTAAGTTTTTGGAAGAAGTGAAGAAGATATTGCTTGAAATGGGTTTTGAGGAATACGATAGTGAGTATATAGAACCGGAGCTTTGGAATTTTGACATATTGTTTGTTCCTCAAGATCATCCTGCAAGAGATCTTTGGTCTACTTTTAGATTGAATATCCCACTGGCAAATTTAGATAAAGAAATTGCTTTAAAAGTTAAAATAATGCATGAAAAAGGAGGAATTGAAAATTCTATAGGATGGCAATATGAATGGAACGAAGAGATTGCTAGTAGATTAATTTTAAGAACACATACTACAACTGTTTCAATGAAGTATTTATATTATAACAAAGATAGGGATGCAAAAGTTTTTTGTATCTCAAGAGTATTTAGATATGATATACCAGATGCAACTCATTCAATGGAATTTCACCAATGTGAAGGCATAATGGTTGGAAAAGATTTAAGTTTTGCCAACTTATTAGGATTTTTAAAAGAATTTGCTTCGAGATTAGGTTTAGAAAAAATAAAATTTAAGCCTACATATTTTCCTTTCACAGAACCAAGTGTAGAAGGATCCGTATTTCATAAAAATTTAGGTTGGCTTGAAGCTTTACCTGGAGGAATGTTCAGACCAGAGATACTAAATGTAGTAGGTGTAAATAAACCAGTATTGGCATGGGGTATAGGAATAGATAGAATAGCGATGGCTGTTTTAGAAATAAACGATATAAGAGAATTATTTTCAAAGGATATAGAATTTTTAAGAGAGAATAAATTTATCTGATATGCCTACATTTAGTTTTAGCTTATCACATTTTAAAAAATATATTCCTAAGGAACTTAGTTTAGATGAAATAGCTAACTTATTGGAATATTGTAAATGTGAAATAAAAGAAATAAAAAATGATGAAATAATTGTCGAAGTTACTCCAGATAGAGTGGACCATTTTTCTATTGAAGGATTAATAAGAAGCATTAGAGGACTTCTAGGAATAGAAAAAGGTTTAGTTAAAATTGATACATTTAATGGAAACATCAAGATTCATATAGATGAAAAATTAAAATCATTAAGACCTTATATTATGTTAGTTATTGTAAGGGATGTTTCTTTAGATACTTATGCCTTGACAAGTTTAATTAATTTGCAAGAACTTTTACATGAAACAATAGGAAGGAATAGGTTAAAGGCTTCAATCGGTTTATATGATCTATCAAAAATAAAAGGCGACATATATTATAAGTTACAGAAGTTAGAAGAGATAAAATTTAAACCATTGGGATTTGATTATGAAATGAATGGTTATGAGATACTTAAAAAAACTGATAAAGGAATAAAATATTCACATCTAGTAGGAAAGGATTCAGCTCCTATTTTGATAGATTCCGATGGAAATTATTTAAGCATGCCTCCTATTATCAATAGTGAAGATACAAAGGTCACCATAAAAACTAAGGATATTCTAATTGATTCTACTGGTTTTGATTTAAATTTCTTATCAAAAATAATTTCCGTTATAATGTATGCTGTTTATTTTTATGGTAAAAAAGTAGGGCTGATTGAACATTTGTATCCTAATGGAACATTAATACCCGAATTTAAATTAAGAAAATATAATATAAGCTATGAACAATTTAAAAAGATCTTGGGCTTTGAATTAGAACCGGCTAAAATATTGGAATTTTTGTTAAGGAGCAGATACAATGCAGAATTTCATAATAATGAATTTATAGTAGAGATTCCTCCTTATCGTTTAGATGTTTTACATCCTATAGATATTATTGAAGATGTAGCAATAATGTATGGTTATTCAAATATTCCTGCAATTTATCCATCATTATATACTAGGGGTAAATTAATGAAAAAAAGCATAATTAATAACAAAATACGTGATATAATGAATGGTTTTGGATTTCAAGAAATTCTTAATTATATGCTTAGTAGCAAAGAAATACAGATTCACAAAGTGAATTTAAAAGAAGAAGATCTTGGATTAATAACTATACAAAATCCTATAAGTAAGGAATATGATTGTATTAGGGTTAATTTATTTCCAGGCATATTGAACTTTCTTTCTTATAATGTGTTAAGAAAGTATCCTCAAAAAGTTTATGAGTTAGGCGATGTATGTTATTTTAGAGAAAATAAAATAATTACGGAAAGAAGGTTATGTGCAACAATAATAAACAGTGAAATTAACTTTGAAGAGCTTCATGCTTATCTTTTTTCCCTTATTGAAATGTTAGGTTATAATATAAAGTTAAAGGAAGCTGAATATCCTTTTCTTTTAAAAGGAAGGTGTGCTGATATTTTTATAAATGAAACAAAGGTAGGTTGGATAGGTGAAATTAATCCAGAAGTAATTCTTAATTTTAAACTTTCATTACCAATAATAGCTTTTGAAATAAATTTGAGCAAATTTTTAGAAATTTAAGTAAGGAAAACAAAAATTTATTTGGGGGTGCATCCCTATAAGAGAGAGCTGCAATGAATAGGGCTTTTGCCTCAAATGTATTGCAGTGTTGTTATTAGGGATTAAGGGGCACCCCCATATATTTAAATTATTAGCATTTTCAATCGAATTTAAAAATAATAAGGATTAAAAATACTATAATATAGTGGTGATTTTAAATGGGTGGTCCTCCTGTTAATGCAAAATATATAATCTTAGCTAAATTTGAGGTTGATGGTGTTGCTGAGAAATCCGATATAATAGGAGCAATATTTGGGCAAACAGAAGGAATGCTAGGCGACGATCTTGATTTGAGAGAGCTACAGAAGATCGGTAAAGTTGGAAGGATCGATGTTGAATATGAAGTCGTAGGAGGAAAAACTTACGGAACAATAACAATTCCTACCAATTTAGATAAACCTGAGGTAGCTCTTATATCTGCTGCATTAGAAACAGTAGATAAAGTAGGTCCTAACTATGCTAAAGTTGAACTAAAGGAGATTAAAGATTTAAGAGATGAAAAAAGAAAAAGAATAATTGAGAGAGCTAAAGAAATACTTTTAAAATGGAAAGAAACAAAGGAAGTAGATTCCGAAGAAATTGTTAAAACCTTACTTGAAAGTGTAAGAGTTTCTCAGATCATAAACTATGGAGAAGATAAACTTCCTGCTGGTCCAGAAATTGATACTGCTAATGAAATTATAATAGTGGAAGGTAGAGCTGATGTGGTTAATTTATTAAAACATGGATATAAAAATGTTATAGCATTAAATGGTTCAAAAGTTCCTCCAACAATAATTAATTTAGCAAAGAAGAAAAAGACAACAATTTTCGTTGATGGCGATAGAGCAGGAGATTTGATATTAAAGGAAGTTCTGCAGATGGTCAAAGTAGATTATATTGCAAGGGCTCCCTTTGGTAAAGAAGTGGAACAGTTGAACAGCAAAGAAATAGCTAACGCTTTAGCCAATAAGATATCAGTTTCAGAATATCTTCAGTCATTGAAAACTTTAAAAAAGATCGAGCCTCAGATAACCGAATTGGTAAAATCTGTAATAGGAACCATGGAAGTTATAATTTTGGACGAAAATAATAACATAATTGAGCGTTTTCCTATCAGAGAATTAATGGAAAAATTAAATAACATTCAGAAAGCCCCAATAATAATATTAGATGGAATAATAACTCAAAGATTAATAGATTTAGCTTTGGAAAAACAAGTAAAAGAAATATATGGTTATAGATTAGGGAACGTAACTAATATTCCTAAAGAAATATCTATATATTTATTCGATGAACGTGGAATAATCACCCCTTATGAAGATAAACCTAAACAGTAAAGAAAATACAGCTACTATAACAATTCAAAATTTAAACGACCTTTTTAGCTTATATTTACTCGTTGAAAGAGGAGATGAATTATACGGTTATAGTTATAGACAAGAGAAATTTTCTACAAAAGAAGGAGAAAGTGTTAGAGGAGAAAAAAGGAAGATTTATTTAGGAATAAAAGTAGAAAAAGCATATTTTCATGAATTTAGCGATGTATTAAAAGTTATAGGACCTTTAATAGAAAAACCTGAAGATTTCGATATATCAGGCCATTTTCATTCCTTTAATATAAAAATTGGAGATACCATTATTTTAAAAAAGTCTAATTGGGATTCTGCAATAATTAAAAGTATATTAAAAAACATTAGCGAGGTTTATCCAGACACGTTAATTATTGCTATAGATTACAATGAAATAGCTATAGGAAAGTTAGGGAAACATGATTTAAAAATTCTTTATGATAAAAAGGAAAATATTGGAGGTAAAAGGTATGAAGATGGAAAGTTTGATATAGAAAGTTTTATTAAAAGGAATTATTCAGTGGTCATGGATTTTATTAACCAAATTAAACCAGCTATTGTAATTCTTTATGGACCTTCAATATTTAAAGAAATTTTGTATGAGCAAATTAAAACAATAAGCTCTAACATTTATAAAATAGCTGGTGCATCAGGAGGAATAGAAGGATTATATGAAGCATTAAGAAATGATGAAGTTTTGAAAGTGCTAGCTTTGAATACAAATACTATTGATAACTTTTCTTTGACTAATTTAATTCAAAAAGAATATGAAAAATTAGCTATTGGTTTGCAAGAAATAAGGGAAATTTCTTCTTTTACTAATGCAATAGATAAACTATTAATTTCCACCAAGCTACTCAAGGAATCAGATTCTGAGAAGACAACCTTAATTAAAAATATAGCAGAAAATGTTAGCAAACAAGGAGGTGAAATTCATATAATTTATGAGGATAGCGAATTAGGGAGAATGTTAGATAATTTTGGTAACATTGTAGCAATATTAAGGTATAAGGTGAAATAAAAAATGGATACAGTCACGCTATTAATAATCATTCTTTTTTCATGGATTTTTGCGTATTTAATTTGGAATTTAAAATTTAAAAATAAATCTTCAAGAATAGACCTTTCGATACCTTTTATTCTTTTAATTAAAACCCAAAGATTTAACAATTTTTTAATGAAAGCTGGCAAAAAAAGACCTTTGTTTTTTAGTATAGTGGGAGAACTTTCAATAATATATGGTATAGCATTGATGCTTTATGCTTTCTATTTCTTTCTTAAAAATTTATTAGGCTTTCTGTTTCCTGCACAAGTTGGTGAAAGTTCTCCTGTTATACCTTTAATTTTTGGTATTACTTTTACTCCTCCTTTGGATCAATTGATAATAATTCTTATTGTTATAGTAATTGTTGTTGTTACACATGAAATAGCCCATGGATTTTTAGCTTCACATAGCAACATAAATATAAAATCTACAGGAGCTGGCTTATTCTTTGTATTGCCTCTTGCTTTTGTTGAACTTGATGATAAAGAAGTAGAAAAAGCAAATACCAGGAATAAATTAAGAATATTTTGCGCAGGTTCTTTTGTAAATTTTATTGAAGGAATAATTTTTGTTTTTTTATTATTACTATTTCCTTTAATAATTTCTTTAGGTTATTCAGCAAGTAGTGAAGGTGTAATAATTTTCGGAATTAATCAAGATTCTCCTGCAGAAAAAGTTGGTTTACAAATTGGAGATGCTATTGTAGCTATTAATGGTACTAAAATAAGGAATTATTTTGAATTCTCAAACTATTTACATGATAAAAAACCTGGAAATACATTAATACTGACTATAGAAAGAAATCTTCAACGAGTAAATTATACTGTTACATTAGCAAAACATCCCTATGCTGAAAGAGGAATAATAGGTGTTAGTGCTTTTGATTATCATAGACCTTATTTTTCCTTTTTACCTTCGATTTTACCTTTTTATATTTATTTGTTTATTGGTTGGGGAATTGTAATTTGTCTTAGTTTAGCAATCATAAATATGCTTCCTATACCTATATTTGATGGTGATAAGCTTGTTGGTGAAATGCTTTCTTTCATTAAGAACAAGAATATTAAAATAGCTTTACATAATACAATTCGTTTACTTGCTACGCTTATTCTTATTTCAAATATATACTTTAGTTTGATTAGAATTTATTTATGAATCAGTGTAAGTATTGTAATAATGAATATTTTTATTATAGAGCATACTCTGGAGAAAGGTTATGTAAATATCATTTCATTGAATCTTTAATAAATAAAGTAAGGGATACGATTTCTAAAAATAATTTGCTTACATGGAATGATAAAATAATGGTCGCGGTTTCAGGTGGAAAGGATAGTTTAACCGCTTTACACATACTTCATAAAATAGAAAAAGATTTTCCTAGCGCTAAAATATTTGCAGTAACAATAAATGAAGGTGTAACAGGTTATACCGAAAAAAGAATTGAGCATACAAAGAAAATAAGTGATGAATTAAACATCGATTATTATGTATTTACTTATAAGGACATATACGGCTATAAATTGGAAGAAATTGTTCGGCTTGCTAAAGAAAAAGGAAGTAAATTAGAACCTTGTTCTTATTGTGGTGTTCTTAGAAGAAAGTTATTGAATATGGCAGCTAAAAAATTGAACGCTACTAAAGTTGTTACTGGGCATAATTTAGATGATGAAGCACAAACGGTATTAATGAATTTAATAAGAGGAGATATTGAAAGATTAATAAGAGGTTTTGCTCCTATAATTCCTAGAGAAGGTTTTATACCAAGAATTAAACCTTTAAGATATATATATGAAGAGGAAATTATGATTTATGCCTTTTTGCATAATTTTCCCATGTTTGAAACAGAATGCAAATTTGTAAGTTTGTCTATGAGGGATTATTTGAGAAGAATACTCAATGAACTTGAAAGAAATAAACCTGGTGCAAAGTATATGTTAGTAAATTCTGCTGAAAAAATTGCAAAACAGCTTATTAATACCTTGGAGGGTTTCCAAATAAATTATTGTAAAAGTTGCGGTGAACCTACTTCTCAAGAAATTTGTAGAGCCTGTATGTTATTAGAAGATTTAAAAATAATATAGCGGGTCTATCTATATTTCTTGTTTTCCTTAGCTATGGATGTTATCTTTGGGTTATAAGCTAGGTTAGTCTTAAATAGATTTACATAGCTCTTAGAATTAACCTTTTCCTTTCTTTAAATCTTGTTCAATTTATATTATTTTATATCATATCTCATCTATGCTCTTTAAAGAACATGTTCGTAATCTCCTAATAAGCCTTTAATATTATAATTATCCTTATAGATATACATCTAACCTAATACATGTTGTGTAATGTTATTAACAAATTCATTATTTTATGTAATCTTATTCCGAAAAATTTGTAGCAAAAAACGAAAGTTCGGCCATAAAATGGTGGGAAAAAGATTATTTTAACTTTATCAACATTGAAACTGATATCTAAGGCGACGGCGCCCATATAATAACCCTTGACATGCATAGGTTATCTCAAACCTTCCATTTGGACTTGATTACTACGAACGTCGCCACCCTTTATTAGGGCCGCTCCCTTCCGGGCCTAACCCGTTTCTAAAGTTTAACCCCTTGACTCCTTCCTCCGAAGGAGCTAGGGGCTGTGGCGACCCCGTAGGTCAAGTCCTCATCACTTCCGGTTTGAGATAAGCCTATGCATGTCAAGAGCTATTATATGTTACTGGCCCACCCATATCGGCCGTTTGGTGATGAGGGAGGCCGAACCCCTCAGCCCTACCGCCGTCGCCACAATAAGAATATTTGATTTTATATAAAAATTTTACGCCGGGAGTGGGATTTGAACCCACGCGGGGAAAATCCCCACAGGCTTAGCAAGCCTGCGCCTTACCAGGCTAGGCAATCCCGGCATTTATTTATTCTACTATTATTAAATAATAAAATGGAGATATATAATTACGTTATAACAGGTTTGGTTACAAAGGATTTAATAATTGTTGATTCATTTACTAAGGAATGTTTTGGAGGCTCAGTAACTTATGGCTCAATCCAAATAAAGGAATTAGGGGCTGAACCATTTTTAGTTTCTTATATAGGCGAAAAAGATTATCTTGACTATGTTTCACTTTTAGATCAATATAAAATAAAATATTTTTTGGCAAAATATGAAGGTAATACCTTAACTTTTAAAAACATTTATAAGAATAATATTAGAACGCAAAATGTTTATAATTATAAATTTCTTCCTAAAATTTCATTAGAGTTTCCTTTTGGAGGAAAGTGTTTGCATTTAGGTCCTATACTTAATGAATTGGATTTTAGTAAAATTGCTGAGGTTAGAAGAAAGTTTAATTTTATTGCTATAGATTTACAAGGAATGTATAGAAAAGCTTTCAAAAATAAAATAAATAAACAAAATTGGGCTAAATTTAAGGATTTTTCAAAATATTTCGATATTATTAAATCTAGTATAGAAGAATTGTATAATGTTGTCAATATTGAACGATTTCTTTATGAGATAATGGAATTAAAATGTATTTTTATATTGACCTTAGGAGAAAAAGGCAGTTTGCTTATGATAAAGGATGAACTTTATTTTATTCCTTCTTTTAAACCAAACAGAGTAGTTGATCCAACTGGTGCTGGCGATGTATATTTGGCAACTTTTTTATATTTTAATTGCTTATTAAATTACGAAGCCACAGAATCTGCTTTATATGCTTCATGTGCTTCTTCTTTTGTAGTTGAAGAATTTGGCTATTATGGCATAGTGGGGGAAAATGATATTTTAAATAGATTTAGAGAACAAAATCTTTCAACAAAAATGATTGATTTTAATAAAGCAAAGGAAATAATAAATGATTATTTAATTCAAAAAGGTAGCATATGATTTGTTTAATTTTAATAAATCTTTTTAAAAGAGGATATTTAATACAATGAATGTATGCTTAAAGTTCTTGATTTATTCTGCGGAGCAGGAGGTTTCAGTTTAGGTTTTAAACAAGCAAATTATGAAATAGTTTGCGGTTTAGATAACTTTGAACCTGTCATTAGAACTTTTTCTTATAACTTTAGCTCTTCACATATTATATTAGAAGATATAAAAAAAGTTAGTTCAAAAATAATAAAAGAAGAAGTTGGAGAAGTAGATGTAATAATTGGGGGCCCTCCTTGCGAAGCTTTTACATTAGCAAGCTCTAAAATACAAAAAGATCCTTTAGATAGACTTTACAGCGATCCCAGAGGACAACTTGTGCTGCATTTTATAAGATTGGTAGGAGATTTAAAGCCTATTTTCTTCGTCATGGAAAATGTTAGAGGAATATTAATACCGCAAATTAAAGAAGCAATAATAAAGGAATTTAAACGAGTTGGTTATGATAGAATTTATTTCAATGTATTACATGCAGAAGATTATGGTAATCCTTCCATTAGGACAAGAGTCTTTATATCTAATTTGAAAATACTTCCCGAAAAATCCAAGATCAAAAGAACTGTTTGGGATGCAATCGGAGATTTGCCTAGTCCATATTCAATTCATGATATACCTAATCATGATCCTGTGCCTGTATCAGAAAGAAAATTAAGAAAAATTCTTAGATTAAAAAAAGGTCATTCCTTGGTAAGCTTTATAGGTGCAGATAATAGGATGAAAGAAAATTATATTAGATTGAAATTTAATAGTTTAGCTCCTACCGTTATGGGTAAAAGTAGGTTTATTCATCCTGTAGAAAATCGTATATTAACGGTTAGAGAAAATGCAAGATTGATGAGTTTTCCAGATGATTTTATATTTTTTGGAGGAAGAGAAGTTCAATTTGATCAAGTAGGTGAGGCTGTACCTCCGATTTTAGCTAAATCAATTGCTTTATATTGTTTAAAAGCTTTAAAAGAATTAAAATGAAGGATTTATACATTGCTTTACATAATGTTTTGAGTCCACAAAAATTAATAGAATTTGTATCTACATGTATTAGTTTTGGAGTAAAGAATATAATACTAAGCAAGGTAGGTGGTTCAGCAGCCCAATTAGGAATAGGAGAAGCTTTTAAAATAGCTATAAAGCATGATGTAAAAATAATAGTTCTGCCAGACCTTTATGATATTAAAGCAATTTTACCATATCCTATTTATTTTATTATTCAAAAAGAATATGCTAGTGAAGAAATAAACATAGAAGAAGTGTATAAAAATTATGTGGAAAACAAAGGTATAATTTTTGTTTTTGGGGGTCTAGAACCTGGTTTTTCTAAAAAGGAATTAGAGTTAGGCAAAAGTTTTCATGTTAATTTAGGAAATGAAGTACCCACAGTTGCTCTACTTTCTGTTACATTATACTTACTTAAAAACAAATTTTTAAAAGATTAATAAGTATGGGCCGGCTCGGATTTGAACCGAGGACCTTCGCCTCGTAAGGGCGATATCCTACCAGGCTAGACTACCGGCCCATTTATTATATGAATAATATAAAATATTTTAATCCTTTTTATTCGAAAAATGTCTAAGAAAGTTCGGATATAAAATACATATGATCTATCATCATATTCTTTTTATTTCAATTCCTTCTTTTTAGATTTTCGTTTTTATTTCTCCTTCGCGCCTGAAAGTTTATTCGTTATTTTTTCTATTATTTGCATTTTTTCAGTTAATTTTTTAATATATTTAGAATTATCAAAGGGGATTAGAATTTTTCCGCAATCTTCTTCTGAACATTTATAATCATTCATTATTGCTTCTTCTATTCGATACCTTTTTTTATGTACCGGGCATATAAAGAAAGTATTATTTTTTTCATATTCAAGTCTGACTTTCAATTTTTTCTCGTAAATTGTTTTTAATCTCTCTAACAATAATTCGTTGAATTTTTCTAAATTAAACCTAGCATAGTAAATATACCACCCAGTTTTCTCATCTCTTTCTCTTTTAAAAGTAATATATCCTTTTTCGTATAATTCGTAAAGTAGCTTCCTAATTAGACTCATTTTAATTCCTGTTTCTTTTGCGATCCAATCTTCAGTAGCTTCTCCTTTCTCTAATAAAGCAATTGCTACTTTTGAGGCTTCAGGTCTAAATAATTTAGTAATAATTTTATTAATATAATCCTTTTCATCCTTGGTAAGCATATTTTTTCTCTAATCTATAATTTATATATTTTTAAATGAAAGACTCGCCTTTAGGGCGGGGATGTAAAACTAAGTTTTTAAAATATTTTTCTTTAAGCATGGCAATAACGCTTCTCTCCAGTTTGAATGAGGGCATAATGGGACTGGTTGAGAAGCATTCAGTATACAGCAAACCTTTAATTTGTTTTTCAATGAGGATCCCCATTTTATCCAATTTCAGGATCCTGAGAAATATATATGGTGTGGTTCTCTGTGCCACCTTACTTCCCCTCAAATGAGAGATGTAGCTTCGAATCGGTGGTGAGAACAATGAAGCGTTTTTTTATTGGAAAGCTGAAGGTTTAATAGTAGGTAAAAAATATGGTGGTGAGAACAATGAAGCGTTTTGAAAAGGTAACCCTCGACCTTTTCAAGGCGGGGAGGAAGCCAGTAATAGGTCGTAGATCTAATGCGTTAAAAGCTACTGGTTCTATGAATGTTGATTTAATAAACACCCCAGCCTTTTAAGGCTGGTTGAACATCAGTTTTTAGAAAATTTATTTTAACTCTAGCTCTTCTGAACTTTCCTCCTCTATTAAATTAACTTTTAAAAGTTTTTCCATCTTTTTAGCCAATTCTAATGAGGGTTTAAGTTTCCCTCCCTCTATTTTCTTTATCACAGATAATTTCTCTCCTAAATATGAAGCAAGGATATCTTGACTTAAACCCATTTTTTCTCTTGCATTTTTTATTATTTGAGAATAATTATCTACAATTTTATAACTAGGAATAAGTGCTGTTTTTTTTGGAATAATTTTTGCCTGCCTTATTGGCATCCTTTTTTGTTGAATTTTAGGTGGTTCATTGATAATCGTTCCTAATTTAGAGCATTCTGAACAAACTTTAAGCTTTATTCCTGCAATAATTCCATCATATAATTTATTAACTTTCTTACCACAAATTTCGCAATTCAATTTAAATATTAAATCTTTAATATACTTAATAAATGTATATTGATATTGTTAATTTTTTGAGAACATTGGTTAATTTTCAATTTGGATTAGGTATAGGGGAAACTTTGCTATCTGAAGATATCATTAAAAGAACAAGTTTTAAATTCTCAAAGAGAACTGGAAGATTGAGATATGTATTTTTAGATAACAAACCATATTTATCTATACGTGCCAATGATGGATTTGTTACACTTTCTATATTATCTGCAAAAATTATATTAGAAAAAAGTATTCCTTTTAAAAATGTTATTGTAGTTGATAGTAAATTTTCTCATATGATCAAGCATTATAAGCAAATTCCTGTAAAATTTGTTAAACAAGTTGATCCAATGCTAAAAGCAGGAAGTGAAATTATTGCTATAGATGAAAATAAAAACTTAATAGGTGTTGGCAGATCGCTTCTAAACGGTGAGGAAATGCTTTCATTGAAAAGGGGCATAGCTGCAAAATTAAGAAAGGTAACAAAAAATGTTTAGGAGAGGCATTAATAGGGAAATGATGAGAATGCTCCAAAGAATGGGGGTATCCTTTGAAAATTTGGAAAATGTAATAGAAGTGGAAATAAAATTAAAAGATAAAATTATAAAGCTTGTAAATCCTGAAGTCATTCTTACTAAAGTTGGAGGGCAAAAAATATATCAAATATCTAGCGAAAAAGAGTCAGTTGAGGAGATATCTGAAAAACCAACTATTAGTTATCAACCTAATGAAGAGGATATTAACTTAGTTATGCAACAAGCAAATGCTACAAGAGAAGAAGCAATAGAAGCTTTAAAGGAAACAGAAGGTGACATTGCTTCAGCTATTTTACTTTTGCAAGCTAGGAAAAAGTGAAGACTTTTTTTCTTAAAGAATACAATGTTTGGTGTGCTGCTGTAGGTTTTCATTTAAATAAAGTAGATTTCAATACAGTTTTAAATTATTTACATAACGTTAAAATTGAAAATGCTTTAGATATAATTCAACTAATAAACAGTAGAAGAGTTTTTAATTTTCTTCATATAATAATTGCAGTATATAAAACATATCGAGCTTTTCTTCAAAAAAGGAACATCGCTAAGGAAAAATCGATGGAATTTATTCTTAGATTAAGTGGTAAGAGAAATATAAGGGATGCCTTGCAAATCGTTGGTATAAATGAGAATGTAAAAGAAGCAATATTTATCTGTTGCGATACAAATATTGAAAAAATAAATAATGCTGTTGAAAATTTTAAAAATACCTTCAAAATAAGCGAGAATGATAATTTATTGGAGTTTTATGAAAATAAATCTAATGAATTAAGGCTGGCGTATAATTTAGTTACAAATAACATGTTCTATGAAATATTAACACGAATTTCTTTTATAGAAACTTATTCTTGACCGCTTATTTCTTTTATAGCTTTTTCTCTGAATTTATGCAAAGAAAATATTTGTTCTCTTTTTAATATAGATACACCTGCAATATTTCCTATTATCTCTATTATTACTTCATAATCGAAATTTTTCAAATCGACTTTTCTATTAATTTTTTCTGCGCATTTTTCTATAATTGTTCTACTTGATAAGTTCGAACCTCTGTTTGTAACAGAAATTCTAAAAGTTTTATTTTCCTCTATTTTAGGAGCCAAAATTTCTGTTGCGTTAGCTATTTTTTCATAATCTGTTTCTGTAATTATTTCCAAAGGTATCGCTTTCAAAATATATCTAATGCCCCATACCTTATCTTTAGCATAATTAGCTAGATCCTCAATTGCTTTTATAGGATCAAAAGAAACTTTCAATATTATAATTCCAGGCATTCCTGGTTTTTCTGGCCAAAAATCCGAATAACCTAATTCTGAAAAAATATACCATGCCTCTTGTGCACAATCATCTTCTCTTCCTCTATAAGTTGTTATTAAAATACCTTTTTCTATATTCATCAAACTATTTAACTTTTTGAATATAAAAAAAGTAATGCATGTGTATCTTTGTATTTTTTTAGTAGAGTATCTTTTCTCTTAATCTTTTTTAATTCTTTATAGTAAAAGGGCTTATTGACCAGTTTTATAATTTCGATGGCAAATATATTTTTGAAATTTTCTTGATCATTACCATATAATATTTTAACGTTTTTCTTTCGCTTTGGTTTTTTAAAATTCCCTTGAATAAACTTTCCATTTTCTTCAAAAATTATTTCTGCTTTACTTAAATCTAGCATAGAAAATACTTCTTTAATTAAATCGTGTTTTGTTCGATCTACCCAAATAACTATCATTGTTTTTAATATCTCAATTTTATTAAAAAATAAACGAATAACTATCAGTTTTTTGGTTTATTCAGATTGAAAAATTTAAAAATATATAAAAAAGAAAAAGTATAAAAGCAACATGGAAGAGGAAGAATTTGAGGAATTCGAAGAATTTGAGGAATTTGAAGAGTTCGAGGAATTTGAATAAATATCAACTTAAATTTTTTTTGCTTTAAACATTAGATTTTTAAACACCCTCTAATATTTAATACTATTCAAACGTGGAATTTTGTCCGAAATGCAAAAATTTAATGTTGCCAAAGAAGCAAGGAAAAAAGAAAGCACTAGTATGCCGTGTCTGTGGTTATACTAAGAAATATACCAAAAAAGCAGAAATAAAAATATCAGGAAAAACCGAAAGCGCTAAAGCTTTGGGCATACCTGTAGTTTTAGAAGAAAGAAAAAGGTCAGAAGATGAAAAAGTTCTTTTAGAAGATCTTTACAAAGAATCATTGGAGTATTTTGAAACAAGCTAAAGGATTAAGAATAGCTATAGTAGAAAAAGATAAATGTAAATCAAGTGAGTGTAATTTTGAATGTAATCGCTTTTGTCCTATAGTAAGAGCAGGTAAAAATATTGTTTGGCTGGATGAAGAAGGTAAAGCAGTAATAGATGAATTAGGTTGTATTGCATGTGGTATTTGCATAGTTAAATGTCCATTTCATGCTATAGAAATAGTTAATCTTGCAAGCGAGCCAAATGTGCCTTGTATTCATCAATATGGTATAAATTCCTTTAGAATATATGGTTTACCTACACCAAAATATGGTAAAGCTGTCGGAATAATAGGTATGAATGGTGCAGGAAAATCAACGGCATTGAATATATTAGCTGGTAAAATTAAGCCAAATCTTGGAATTTTAGATAGAGAAGTTGGTGTTGATGAAATAATCGAAAGATTTAGAGGAAAGGAAATACAAAGATATTTGCAAGATTTATATGATAAAAAAATTAAAGTTGTTATAAAACCTCAGGACATCCATGAAGTAGCAAACAAAATAAAAGGTGAAGTCAAACATATTCTTAAATTTGTGGATGAAAATAAAGTCTTTGATTTAATTTCCGAATATTTATCTTTAAACAATTTTTTAAATAAAAATGTTAAAGAATTAAGTGGCGGGGAGCTTCAAAGATTTACTATAGCTATAGCTACTTTAAAAGATGCCGATGTTTATCTTTTTGATGAGCCTTGTAGTTATTTAGATGTATATCAAAGATTAAGGCTTGCTAAATTACTTAATTATTTATTATCCAAAGGTAAAACTATTGTCTTAGTTGAACATGATTTTGCTGTTTTAGATTACCTATGTGAAAACATTTGTATAATTTATGGTAAACCTAAGGTTTATGGGATTGTTTCCTTACCTTATTCTACTTCCGAAGGAATTAATTCTTATTTCGAAGGATATTTACCTCATGAAAATGTAAGATTAAGAAAAAATCCAGTTAAATTTTTATTAAGATCTTTAGAAAGACAAACAACTGAAGGATATAAGATTTTAGAATGGAGTAGATTGCTAGTTAAATTAGATGATTTTGTTCTTGAAGCTGAAGGAGGATATATAAGTAAAGGAGAAGTTATTGGAATCTTAGGACCAAATGGTATCGGAAAAACCACTTTTATTAAAGTTTTGGCTGGAGAAATTAAAACCTTTGAAGGCTTAGTTTATTGTTTAATAGAAAATCCTAGTATTAGTTATAAACCTCAGGTATTTGATTTTCCAAAGCCTGAAATATTAGTAAAAGATTTTCTTAATTTAATAAATCCCAATTATTCTAAGAATGATTGGATAATGGAAGAAATAATCTATCCTTTAAGAATTGATCAAATTTATGAAAGGTATATCTATGAATTAAGCGGTGGAGAAAAGCAAGCTTTAAAAATAACTGAATGTTTGCTTAAAGATGCTGATATTTATCTCTTTGATGAACCAAGTGCTTTTTTAGATGTGGAGCAAAGGTTAGCCGTTGCTAAAATTTTAAGAAAATATGCTCAAACATTTAAAAAGGCTATATTTATTGTCGAGCATGACTTAATGATTCAGGATTTTGCCTGTGATAGTTTAATAATTTTCAAGGGAGAACCAGGTATAAAGGGCTATAGTTATGAGCCATTAGGATTAAAAAGAGGCTTTAATATGTTTTTAAAAGATTTAGGTATAACATTTAGAAGAGATCAAAGAACATTTAGACCCAGAATTAATAAAGAAGATTCATGGTTGGATAGAAAACAAAAAGAATTGGGCGAATATTATTATTTTGGAGTTTAAGATTAATTTAAAAAATAAGGTTTATTTTAAAAATGAATTAAAGCTAAAGAATATATATATTATAGTTTCAAAATTTATTAATGGTAAGACAAGTTGATTATAAGCCGAAGCCTATAGATCCAGACTTTTTAAATAAGCCAGATGAATATCCTGTAACAGGTGAACATTTAGGAGTTAAAATAAGGGCAGCTGGTATTCAAAGATACGATGCAGATGGTAAACCTTATCCGACCAAGCTTGGAATATATGGTACAATCGTAGCTGTAGATTTTGAAGCATGTATAGCTGATGGTGTTTGCATGGATGTTTGTC
>JAVVGB010000002.1:0-59764 GCA_032249315.1 Thermoproteota archaeon | reverse complement strand
AAGAAATTTGATGTTGAACCCTTAGGTAAAATTGAAGGAGCAGCTTTTCCTGCAAATGGTCCTTTAAAACAATTAAGATTAGGTAAGGTTGTTGTTGCAGGAGATTCTGCTGGTATGGTTATGCCTTCAAGTGGTGAAGGAATCCGTTTCGCTCTTTTTGCAGGAAAAAATTGCTTTAAAAATGACTATGAGAAAATATTTTGGGAAAAGTATGGTGAAAGGTTAATGGTTGGTAAAAAAATAGTAAATTTCTGGATGAAATTAAATGAAAAGGAAATAATAAAAACAATTAAAACATTAAAACCTTTGACTTTAATTGAAGCTTTTATTGAAGGTAAAAAACCAAGTATATTTGAAGGATTAAAGTTAATTTCAGAGCCTTCTATAGTTCAAAAAGCAATAACAACAGTATACATTTAATTTTGCCTTTTTCTTAGCATAAATGATGGGTTTTTATATAAGTTGATAATTTTAAAATGCCGGGGGTGGGATTTGAACCCACGACACCGGATTTCACGCATGCCTGACCCTTGGCATAGCATTATGAGTCCGGCATCCTAGCCAGGCTAGATGACCCCGGCTTATAAAATATAATAGTAAAAAATAAAAATTAAATTTCTTTAAATACTCTTTCATAAATGCTTTTTAAATTAGGATTAACTTTTACTTCCTCTTCACATAATTTCTTTATTTCTTCTATCGAAGGAGCTTTAATATTAAATCTCGAAAAGTTTTCTTCGAAACTTTTTAATGTTTCTTTTAATTTAGGTAAAGAAGAAATTTCTATATTTAACTGGGCTTTCATCGTCCCACCTTTTAATATCAAGTTTTTAAAGAATTTTGGTAAGGTTTCGTTTAACTGGTTAAATAACATTCTTACAGTATTTTTACCATGAATTTTTTCCAAGATATTTCCTAAGTTTTCTAAAATAAAGGCTGGATATGTAAAATCTACTGCATTATCTTTATAAGAATATTTTACTGCATATCTAAAGGCAATAAAGAATACTGATTTAACTTTTTCATGGTTTTTAATTTCATATAAAACTTCTTGGTTTTCTAGCCATTTTATAATTTCTTCTTCATTAATTGATTTTCTTTTATCTAATAATCCTTTAAATTCTTTATTCATTCTTTCTATTAAAAAATCTAAAACTTCTTCTTCCATTACTTGCATTTTCTTGCACACTTTTAAAGTAATTACTAAATCTATTTCATCTAGTTCTTTTGGTATAGATAGATAAATATTTTGGAAATCTTTAGCAAAAATATTACTTAGGAATTCCTTTGTCAGATCGTTTCCATGGGTAAGAATTATTCCTTTTACTGATGATTTTTTAATAAGTTGAAGATAATCTGAAACATTACCATGTTCGTTTATTTCTACCAGATGTACGTTGCATCTTTTACCTAAAGCTACCCCTTCAAAATCTATTAATTCTCCTCTTCTAGCCATTAAAAGTTTTTTAGCTATCGACTTTTCTTCAACTTTACCTGTAAATATAACTGTACTTCTTTCATCCAAAATATATTCTTGAACATAAATTAAACTTGGTCCATGTCTTAAGTTAGCTGGTGTTGTTAAAACAACGTAGGGTTGTTCTGATTTTATTATATCCTTTCTTATAGCATCGCTTACTTCCTTTATTAATCCTGCAGATTTAACATTTAAATATACGTCTTTTAAGTATCCTTTAAGCATTGGATAGTACCTATCGTATATTTTAAAAGCATCCCTTACACTTCCATCAATGAAAATATTAACACGTGGTAATTCGTTAGATAAAATTTTACTTGCTAAATAAGTTGCGATCTCTTGAGCTCTTCCTATAGCCGGAATTGGCATTATAACCTTTCCTTTCAGCTTGATAGTGTTTGAGATTAATTGAATAATTTTTTCCATATTTTTAAAGAACGTTTCTTCTCCTAAACTGAAGTTACTTTCTGAAATTATCAAATCAGTTCCTATTTGTGGTAAGAAAAATTGTCCTGCTAAAGGTAAATTCATTAAACTAATATCTCCTGTATAAAGAATTAATTCTGAATCAATTCTTATTAAATAAGATAATGCTCCTAATATGTGTCCAGCTTGTATAGGTAGAACTTTTATGTTATCGCTTATTTTTATTATTTCTCCTTCTTTTACAAAATTCACTGTTTCAATGATTTCATCGATCTCTTTTTTAGGAATTTTATATTTCTGTTTAATTTCCAAATTACTTATCGTAATTTTACTTAATTCCTTTGTTGGTTCGCTCATGTAAACATTTGCATCAGGAAACATTCTTTTAAGAATAGTTATACTTCCTACGTGATCTGCATGTGCATGAGTTATGAAGATATGTTTAACTTCTTTATCAATTTTAGTAAAATCTGGCATTTCATATTGGTAACCACAATCAAATACTGCACCTTCATTATTTACACTAAGTAATATTAAATTTGGCTTCCCTATACTACAACCACTTATGAATTTGATTTTCATGGATATCAATATATAGAAAAATTTGGTTATATTTTTCTCTCTTAAAAAATCAGATGTGGTAGATTTTCGCTGTTTATGCTTTTTAGTTTTATATTTAGATCAAAATTTTAAGTACCTATAGTAACAACTCATTCAAATCTTTTAGCTTTATGTAACAATTATGATTTTATGTTCAAAACTATTTGAGCAATTTATAATTCAATTCTTTCACTTGAAGCTTTTCGTAGTCTATTCATTATAGTTAAACCTAGCCCTTTATCGATAATTCCTTCCACAATAAAGATATCAGCGTTACTTTTATCTACCAATCTTAAGTTATCGAATAAATTATAAGCTATTTGGAAATAATTATTCTTACTTCCAAGTTTTATTATGACTTCGCATTTTCCCTTAAATAATTCAAAGTTTTCTTCAGTAATTAACAGTCCAACTCTTTTACCTTTTCTTTTTTCTAATTCTAACAATTCGTTAATTTTTTGTATTTTTTTATTTTCCTCTCCTTCAACTAATATTAATGGTTTTTGAGGAGCGTAATGCCTGTATTTTAATCCCGGAGAAACTACAATATCTTTCTCTGTAAACTTTTTTAATCCTTTTGCAATCTCATTTACCATAATTTCACCAACTTCCTTTAAAACTTCTTCTATTGGCAGAGCACCTGGTCTAAGTAATAAAGGTGGTTTTTTTGTAAAATCTATTACTGTAGATTCTACACCAAATAATGTTTTACCTCCATCGATAATTAAAGGTATCGATCCTTCTAAATCATTTAAAACATGCTCAGCACAAGTAGGACTAGGTCTGCCTGCTTTATTAGCACTAGGAGCAGCTATAGGTTTTTCCGATAAATCAATTAATTTTAAAGCTACAGGATGGGAAGGCAATCTTACTGCTACTGTAGGTAATCCTGCAGAAACCTCATCAACGATTATTTTTCTTCTTTTTAATATAACTGTCAAAGGACCTGGCCAAAATTTTTTAGCTAATTTATAAATTATTTCAGGAATATCATATGCAACATTTTCAATATCTTCATGTTTTGATATATGTACAATTATAGGATTATCTAGAGGTCTACCTTTTGCTAAAAAAATTTTTTTAACTGCTAATGAATTAGTTGCATCAGCACCTAAACCATAAACTGTTTCTGTTGGAAAAGCTACCACTTCTCCTTTTTTTATGTATTCTGCTGCTTCTTTTATAAGATGATCTTCAGGATTAAAAGGATCGACTTTAATTATCTTAGTCTTCACAAGTTAGATAATAGGAAATTTAAATTAAATTATTAAAATGGGGCCGCCAGGATTTGAACCTGGGACCATGCGGTCCCAAGCCGCACATTTTGGTCATGCTTTAAGCATTCTAACCAAGCTGAACTACGGCCCCTTACACATATTATAATAAGGAGTTATTTTAAAATTTTCTTTATTTCCTTCATACTTTAAAATGAAACAAAACACTAAGGAGAGACTGAACAAATCTTGTTTGAAATTAAAGAAAAATTAATATATTACAAAACAAAAATTAACAATAGCCAGCCGGCCATAGGGAGCGGGAAATACCCGGTCTCATTCCGAACCCGGAAGTTAAACCGCTCACCGTGGCTACTTTTAGTACGGTCCGAAAGGCCGTGCGAAGGTAGCCATGCCGGCTGGCTATTGAAGCTTATTAAACGAGAAGTTTTATCTTATAATTTAAAAACTCGCCTTTTAGTGCATGGATTGAGTCGGAGGATTATAAAAAGTTTTTCATAGTAAGCATTTAAAAGTTTTAGTGATTAATTTAATATTAATGAGTGAGAAAAAAGTTTTAAACATCTTTGATGAATATTTAGCTATGCTTATCTTTGCAATATTGAGAAGATTTTATTTGATTTTTTACGAATTTTTATCTTTGGGAAATATGTTTTTAATTAAGAAATTTAAAAAAATGAAATACAAGAAAAAAGCTCAATCTCAAATTTCTACATCAGTAATAATTGTAATACTCATAATCGCTCTAATAATTATTTTATTTATCTTATATCCTTATTTCCCTCGTACATTTTCCTCACCACTTAATCCAACCAATTCAAATTCCTCAGACCCCTTTGCATTTTTATTTTATTTGTTTTGGATCTTCTTTATTTTGTTTGGAATGATGGCTTTTTTATTGCCAGGTTTTCAACTATCTATTGCTAGAAGGTCCATATTATCTAGAATTCAAGGGAAATTAAGAATTTTAGATGCCTTAGATAACAGAGCTAAAAAAATATTAGCCGAACAATTAAAAAAGTATGGTGGTAATGTTGAAGAGTTGAAGGATAATGTAAAAGAAATTGTTGAATATTTTGAAATAGACCCTGTAGAAAGAGATCCAAGCGGCATTCTTAATAGATTAGAATATATCCTCGATGTAACAAAATATAGATTTCAAACTTTAATTAAAACATATGCACCAAAAGTAAATAAAGATGAATTGGATTCGCTATCTGATACAGCTGCAGTTGCACTTGTCATTCACTTATTAAATAAGCAAGCAAAGCACTGGTATTTATTAGCTGAAAAATACAAAAATTATTATCTTGCTGTTCAGCTTGAATTTCTTATGCCTATAATTTTAGACCTTGCAAGAAGCTTTTTAAGAGCCATTCCAGCAACTACAATGCAAATTCCAATAGGAGATGGAATTGGTCCTTTAGTTATTGCAAGAATGTATAAAGACTTAGGTGTAATGCAAATAAGAGATATAGGTAATGATATGATTTTAGGTGAAGCTATGTATCAAAATAGAAAATTATTATTAATGAAAACTAAAGGACCTGCTTCAAGAGTAGGAAAACCAGGTGCAGCAGTTAGGCAAGTAATAGAAGAATTTCAAGGAAAAATAGATTTAATTGTTACAATAGATGCTGCTTTAAAGTATGAAGGAGAAGAAACTGGTTCTATTGCTCAAGGTGTGGGTGCAGCTATAGGAGATCCTGGTCCTGAAAAGTTTAAAATTGAAGAAAGTGCAATGAAATATAGAATACCATTATTAGCTATAATTATTAAGCAAAGTTTTACAGAAGCAATTTCTCCTATGTTAAAGGTATTAGCTGAAAAAGCAGATGTTGTAGTTGAAAAAGTTAAAAAATTAGTTGTTGAGACCGTTCCTGAAGGAGGCACAGCATTAATAGTAGGAATAGGAAACACCCTAGGAATAGGTGAAGCATCATGAGTAGGGAAATAATAGAAATTATAGAAGAAAGTTTAAAAGTTAAAACAAAAACTTTGCTTGAATGTGAGAAATGCAAAGAAAAAGTTGAAAGAGATCATAAAGAGGGAGATTACGTTAATAAATTAACTGATGAAAAATGTCCAAAATGTTCAAATATAATGTATATTAAACTCATCTATGCTATACAACCTGTAGTACAAAAACAATCTTTATTCTAAGTTTTTATAATTTTGGATAAAAAACTAAAAATAAAAAAATTAGTTAAAAAATTTTATGAAGACTTTTCAAAGGAATTTAGTGCTACACGTATTAAACCATGGAAAGAGGTCGTTTACTATTATAATCTTTTTAAAAAGAACTCTATTATATGCGATGTGGGTTGCGGTAATGGTAGACACTCTTTTCTTTTGGTTGATGATAACTTGGTAGTAGGTTTAGATTTTTCATTCAATTTAATAAAAATAGCTCATACGAAAATCAAAGAAATGGGAAAAATATTTCTGCCTGTAGTAAGCGATGCATTATATATGCCTTTCAGGAACAATTATTTTGACGCTGTAATATCAATAGCTACAATTCATCACATTCCCTTATTTCATTACAGAAAAAAATTCTTAGAGAATTGTTTAAATATTACTAAAAGGAATGGGATAATTTTATTGACGGCTTGGAATATAATGAATTTAAAAAGACTTTTTTTATGTATAATACAATATCCTTTAAAATTTAAAGGAGAAATTTTAGAATTTGGTGATGTTTATATTGGATGGGGTAAAAAAGCTAAAAGATATTATCATCTATTTACTTTAAATGAAGTTAAGAAACTTTTTAGAAATTTTAATGTAAAAATCTTATTATTAACATCTTTTAAAGGGAAATTTTTAAAAGAAAACTATCTAGGAATAATCCTTAAAAATTAGTCTTCTAAAGTTATCTCAGAGAAATTTAAGTAAGGTCTAAGAACATCAGGAATTATAATTCTATCTTCTTCTTGATAATTTTCTATTAAAGCTGCAAATGTTCTTCCAATAGCTAATCCTGATCCATTTAATGTATGAACATATTCAGGAGTTTTTCTTCCACCTCCTACAAATTTTAAATTTATTCTTCTTGCTTGGAAATCTGTACAATTACTACATGAAGAGACTTCTATATATTTATTTTGGGAAGGGAACCATGCTTCAATGTCATATGTTTTTGCTGAAGCAAAACCAAGATCTCCAGTGCATAGTAATCTCACTCTATAAGGAATATTTAATAATCTTAAAATCTCTTCCGCATCATTTACAAGCTTTTCCAATTCCTCGAAGCTAGTCTCAGGGGCTGTGATTTTAACAAGCTCAACTTTATTAAATTGATGCACTCTTAAGACACCTTTTAAATCCACATGTCTTCCAGCTTCTCTTCTAAAGCATGCTGAATAAGCAACGTAGTATATAGGTAAGTCTTTATAATTTAATGTTTCATTTGCATGAAAATTGACTAAGGCAAGTTCTGCTGTAGGTAAAAGCCATAAACCATCTTTTTCTGTTTTATACATATCATCTGCAAACTTAGGCAAATGTCCCGTTCCAAATGCTCCTTCAGTCGTTATTAAAAAAGGAGGAAATATCTCTTTGTAACCTTTTTTTACATGAGTATTTATCATAAAGTTAATTAATGCTCTTTCTAAAGCAGCCCCTTTGTTTTTTAAAGCATAAAATCCTGAACCGGCTAATTTTACTCCTCTTTCAAAATCTATTATGTTAAATTTTTCTCCTAAAACATAATGAGGTAAAGGTTTGAATTTAAAGGTTCTCTTTTCTCCCCATTCTCTTACTGTAATGTTATCTTCTTCTCCTTTACCATAAGGTACACTTTCATGCGGTATATTAGGAATTCTGTATAATAAATCATCTCTTTTTTCTTTTAATTCTTTTACTTCTTTTTCAAGTAAACTGATCACTTCATCAACCTTTTTTATTTCTTGCATTATTTTTTCTTTTTCTTCTTCATTTAATTTAGGAATTTTCAATGTTAATTCATTTTTCACATGCCTATTTTTTTCTAACTCCCTTAACTTTTGCCTGTAAAGTTTATCATATTCAATAAGATTATTTAAAGGAAAATCTAAGTTTCGTTTCTTTAAAGCTTCTTCTACTACCTTAGGATTTTTTCTTATGAGATTAATATCTATCATTTTCTTCTATTTATTCTATTTTCTATTAAATAATTTATAAAAGCATAGTAAGGAGGAGAAGGATTTAATACCCTTGCTTTAAATTCAGGATGTGCTTGAGTTAGAAAGTAAAAATGATCTTTTATTTCAGCAATTTCAACTAAGTTATCTAAGCTAAATCCTGAAAATATTAATCCTTTTTCTTGTAATATATCATAAAATTTAGGATTAATTTCATATCTATGTCTATGTCTTTCTTTAATTACTTCTTGTTTATATATTTCATAAGCTAAAGTTCCTTTAACGATTCTTATTTCGTAAGCTCCTAATCTCATCGTTCCACCTTTTGCCTCTATATTTTTTTGTTCAGGAAGCAAATCTATAACAGAATATTTCGTATATGGATCTACTTCTGTGCTATTAGCTCCTTCAAGCTTACATACATTTCTCGCAAATTCTACTATTGCCAACTGAAATCCAAAGCAAATTCCTAACATAGGCATTTTATTTTCTCTTATTATATGCGCTGCTAAAATTTTTCCTTCAGCTCCTCTTTTTCCAAAACCTGGTAAAAGAATCGCTCCATCACAAGATAAAATTTCGTCAATTAATTTTGTACTTTCCTTTTTTTCGAGCTCTTCAGCATCTATCCAAACTTGGTTTACTTTTGTTCTTAGCCAAAAACCAGCGATTCTTAATGCTTCATTTATACTTACATAAGAATCCTTTAATTTCAAGTATTTACCTATCATTGCTACGCTAACAGTATATTTAGGATTATCTGCATTATCCATTAATTGTTTCCACTCATTCCATTTTGGTTCATTTCTTTGTAAATTTAGTAATCTAACCAACAATTCCCCTATTCCTTGTTCTTCTAAAATCAAAGGCATTTTGTAAATGTTTTCAACATCGTAGGAATTAAACACAAATTCTTCTCTAACATTACCAAACAGCGCTATTTTTTTTCTAATTTCTGGACTAATAGGTTTTATGCTTCTAGCTACTATTATTTCTGGCTGAATACCAATTCTTCTTAGTTCATTCACACTATGTTGTAATGGTTTTGTTTTTTGTTCTCCAGTGACAGATAAGGTTGGTACGAGCGCCACATGCACAAATATTACGTTATTTAGAGGTTCTTCCAGCTTCATTTGTCTTCCAGCTTCTAAAAAAGGTAAACTTTCTATATCTCCTACAGTCCCTCCTATTTCAACTACAATAATATCTGTATTGCTAGAATATGCCACTTTTCTAATTCTTCTTTTTATTTCTTCCGTGACATGCGGAATTATTTGAACACACTCTCCAAGAAAATCTCCCCTCCTTTCTTTAGTTATGACTTCTAAATAAACTTGACCTGTTGTAATGTTATGATCCTTAGTTAAATCTTTATTTAAGAATCGTTCATAATGTCCAATATCGAGATCGGTTTCTGAACCATCCTCAGTAACAAATACTTCACCATGAACATAAGGATTCATTGTTCCGCTATCAACGTTTAGATAAGGATCAATTTTTATTATATCAACATTATAACCTCTAGCTTGCAATATTTTTCCTATCGAGGCAGCAATGACACCTTTACCTACCGAAGATAAAACCCCTCCTGTTACAAAAATGTACTTTTTCATTAACAATATCCATAATTATAAAAGCAAAATAAATATTATCTTAAAAAGTAATAGTAAAATATGAAACTATCACTATTACTGTTTTTTTTAGGAATATTTTTACTACTAGTATTAAATTTACCTAACCTTTATTCGGAAGAAAATACCAAATTAGTTTTAGTTTATACCTTTGAAGCTAATGTTAATATTCAACAATTAAATATTCCTCTAACTATAAATTTTAAAGGAAACAATACGCTAGAATTTTTTAAATATAATCAAACCTGTTATAATGTTACCTCTTATATAAAGGGAGAAGTGACTCTTAAATTGCTTTTCTCATCTCAAACTCAACCAATCGATTCAAAAAACTATACCATTGTTTGTTTTCCGTTATCTAAATATATAAATCAACAATTATCTTTCTTGCAAAGTAATTTAACTTCTTTTAATCAAACCATTAAATACGAATATAATATTAAGAATTTCACATACAGGGTTCATGAAGATTACAGAGGTTATCAAGCAATTGAATATAATATGGAAGGACATTTTAATATCACAGCTTCTATAGGTAAAAATTATACAAAATCTTTTTCATCTTTTTCTTCTAAAATGATCAATTCTTTTTATTATAATATTCCTTTATATTCTGAAACTTATATAAAAGGAAATTTTGAAATAAGTTTTTCTTCGTCTACAACTAATATTAGTCCGCCATTTCCCATTGGTAATAGTTTTTCTTATGAAATGAAATATAAATTTGAATTAGTTAAAGAAGAAGGTTTTAATTTAAAAAGAAAGATGAATCTTAACAAATTAGAATTTAAAACTACTACTGGTGTAACATTTACTGTTTTCTCAAATTCTACGATAAATAGCATAAAAATTAGAGGCTCTCAGTTTAATCTTACAACTGATTCGCCTAGTTGGGCATATGTAATTTACGGCTCAAAGAATCTTTTCATCTCTATTGATAAAATCCAAGTTAAAACAGGGGAAAAAGAAACATTCTTTTTCCCTCTATATTTTATTGAATATACCGCAATTTCTTACTATAGTGAGCAGAACTTTTCAAGTATTGCATTAGGAGCAAATGTTGGTTCTTATGACTATGAAAGAAAATTAATAATTAAAGATGCAAGTACAACTACTTATGCTTTAATTGGAATATTAGTGCTCATATCAATTGCTTTATCTTTATTTATATTCAAGAAATTTTTAGAATATTAACAATAGATTAATATTTGTTTATACAATTGAAATTTTGGTAATGTTAACAGTAGTAGTTGGAGGTGCATTTGGAGATGAGGGAAAAGGAAAAATAGTATCTTATCTTGCTTTAAAAGATAATGTAGATGTAGCTGCAAGAGCTGGTGTTGGAACAAATGCGGGCCATACTGTAGTTTATAATGGTAAAATTTATAGATTAAGACAGGTACCTTCTGCCTTTATCAATGAAAATACCAAATTATTTATTGGTGCAGGCGTTCTTGTAGATCCTGAGGTTTTTTTGAAAGAAGTCAATGAACTAAATTTAAAAAACAGGATTTGGATAGATTACAATTGTTCAGTAATAGAGGAAAGTCATAAAATTAGAGATAAATCTGATCCACATTTATCTAAAGTTGTTGGTACTACAGGTTCAGGCTGTGGTCCAGCTTTAGAAGATAGGGTAAGGAGAATTGCAAAAACATGTAAAGAAATAGATATTTTAAAAGAATTTTGTGATGATGTTTCTCTGAGATTAAATGAAGCTTTGGATAAAAAACAAAACGTAATTATAGAAGGAACTCAGGGAACATTATTGTCATTATACCATGGAACTTATCCATATACCACTTCCAAAGATACCTCTGCTTCTTCATTATGTGCTGACGTAGGTATAGGCCCAAAAAGAGTAGATGAAGTAATTATTGTTTTTAAATCTTATTTTACAAGAGTAGGAGGAGGACCTTTGGAAAATGAACTTTCTTTTGAAGAAGCAAAAAAATTAAATTTAGTTGAATATGGTACAGTAACTGGAAGACCTAGAAGAGTAGCACCCTTTAATATAAAGTTAGCTAAAAGAAGTGTAATGTTAAATAGTGCAACTCAAGTAGCGATTACGAAAATAGATGTATTATATCCTTCCTCGCATAAAGTAGTAGAGTATGAAAAATTATCTAAAGAAGCCAAAGATTTTATAGAAAACATAGAATCTGAACTGGGCATTCCTGTAACATTAATAGGTACTGGCAATGAAGTTTTTGATACAATAGATCTAAGAAAAACAAAACTTAGAAAATAAATGAAAATTCTTCATTTAACATGGGAATATCCACCTAGAATTGTAGGTGGCATATCTAGACATGTTTATTATCTAGCACAAGAGTTAGCAAATTTAGGTAACGAAGTATATATTGTAACTTTAGAATTTCCCAACACTCCTTTTGAAGAAACTCATAATAATGTTTATGTCTATCGAGTAAAAGTAGAGTTTCCTTCTTATGATTTTTTAACTTGGGTTTACGCTTTTAACCATTTTTTTGAGAAAAAAGTAGCAATGTTGAATACATCCTTTGATATTATTCATATTCATGATTGGCTAGTAGCTCCTGCAGGAATTTCATTAAAATATTTTTTAAAAAAACCCTTAATATTAACTTTACATAGCTTAGAAATAGGAAGGGTTGGTTCAATATCTAATCCTGTATCTTCGGTAATTTCTAGCATAGAATGGTGGTCTACGTATGAAGCAAAAAAGATAATTACAACAACAAATTTCATGAAGCAAGAAATAATTAATCATTTCAAAGTTCCTGAAAATAAAATTGAAATAATATTCAATGGTATAAACGTGAATGGTTATAATATACAAGTAGATAAAAATGAAATAAAAAGAAAATTAGGAATACCTGAACATTGTAAAATAGTTTTATTCGTTGGAAGGATAACAGAACAAAAAGGTGTTAAATACTTAGTAGAAGCTTCTCCTTATGTTTTAAAAAATAATAGTAATGTAAGGTTTGTAATAGTGGGCGATGGCTGGCAAATTAATGAAATTAAACAAAGAATAAATGATCTAAATTTAAATTGGGCCATTAAACTTACTGGTTACGTTGATGATTTTACTTTAAAGCAAATAATAAAATCTGCAGATGTACTGGTAGCTCCATCCATATATGAACCTTTTGGGTTAGTTGCATTAGAAGGTATGGCCAACGGAATTCCTGTTATAGTTTCAAATATTGGAGGGTTTAAAGAAATAGTTGAACATAATGTTGATGGATTGCATGTTAATCCTTTTAATGTTCATGAAATTGCTTCTGCAATTCTTTCAGTAATTAATAATGAAGAGTATGCTAAATATTTGGTAAATAATGCAAGGAATAAAGTCTTAAAATTTAGCTGGAAAGAAGCTGCAAAAAGAACCTTAGAAGTTTATAAATCAGTATTAGAAAATTAAATCATGAGAAGAGAAGAACTTAAAATTGAAGAAAAAATTTTGCTTTACTTAAATTCTTCAAGAGCTTATTCTTTAAATTTTTCAAAAAATAAATTTGAAATCGCTAATCATTTAAACATTGACTTATCTTTATTAGAATTTGAACTTAAAAAATTAAAGGATGATGGATACATTGAATATCATAATGATAATGTTTACATAACTGATAAAGGAATTATTCGTTTAATGAGCAGATTTAGTTAAATTTTTATTAAAAAAAATAAAAGTTAATGAATTATGGTTATTTCTGTTGAAGAATTAAAAAAATACATAACTTCTGCTATAGGAATAGAAGAAAATCAAATACAAGTTAACGGAATAGATCTAAGAGTAGATAAAATCTATGAAATTATTTCTTTTGGTACTCTTTTTATAGATGAAGTAAAACTTCCTTCATATAAAGAGATAATTCCTGAAAAAATTGACGATAAATATGTTTTTTTCTTACAAGAAGGTGTTTATATCCTTGAATTTTTTGAAATAATAGAGGTGCCTTATGACGCTATAGGAATATGCTTTCCAAGGTCATCTCTTCTAAGAATGGGATGCGATATTAGAACTGCTTTATGGGATAGTGGATATAAAGGAAAATCGAGGGTATTATTGGTTGTTCATAAAAGGGTAGCAATTGAAAAAGGAGCACGGGTAGCTCAAATTATTTTTTTAAGAACAGAATCCAAATCTGAAAAGTTATATAAAGGAAGATATCAAAATGAAGGAATAAAATAAGCAATTTTTTACAATCTAAAAATCTTAAAATAAAAATTTATTAATTACTTACTAGAAAGTATTTCAAGATGAATATTAGAGGCATAAGCTGGCTTATAGGAGGAGCCCAAGGAACTGGAATAGAAAGGGGTGCAAGCATATTTCTGACCGCTATTGTTAGTGCTGGTTATTATGTTTTTGGTAAGAGAGAATATCATTCGAACATTATGGGAGAACATAGTTATTATTATGTAAGATTCGATTCTAAACCTGTACATTCCCATATTGAAAGATATAATATATTAGCTTCATATGATGCAGAAACAATCTTTAGACATAGTTTAGAAGGATTAGAGGGCTCAGCTATAATTTATGATTCTGCTCATATAAACGTTAAAACCAAAGATATTCCTACTTTAGATAAAAGAGTAAGAGAAGATATTTATAAAAGATTTAATAACACTCTTGTTTCCATATCTGATGTTTTAAAAGAAGCTCAATCTTATGGTATCAAAAGCTTTCCAATAAATTATAACGGAATTTTAAATAAAGTTTCAATAAGGACAGGAGAAAAGCTTTCGGAATTAACTAGAATGAATAACGTAATAGCTGTTTCAGCTTCTCTTGCTATTTTAAAATTTGACTTGGATCTATTAAAAAAAGCGATAAATAGAGTTTTTAAAGGAAGAAAAACAATTGTAGAATTAAATTCCATTGTAGCTGAAGAAACGTATGATTTTGTTAATTCTTTAGGATATTCTAATGAATTTGGTATAAGATTAAATTTAATTAATAATAATAACAAAAGGCTTATAATAAACGGTAACCAAGCAATAGCTTTAGGAAAACTTTTAGCTGGTTGCAGATTTCAAACATATTATCCTATAACTCCTGCTACTGATGAAAGCTCTTTTTTGGAAGAGCATGAAATTTTTGATGTTGTTGCAGATGATCCATTAAAATCAGAAAGAGAAATCTTAAAAGGAGCAGGTTCAATTGTTGTTGTAGAAACTGAAGATGAGATAGCAGCGATAACGATGGCTTCAGGAGCTTCTTTGGCTGGAGCAAGAGCTTCAACATCAACTTCTGGTCCTGGTTTCTCTTTAATGGTTGAAGGTTTGGGTTTCGCAGGAATGAACGAAATTCCTGTTGTAATTACGCATTATCAAAGAGGAGCTCCTTCTACTGGTTTGCCAACAAGAACTGAACAAGGGGATTTAAGATTTGTACTTCATGCATCCCATGGAGAATTTCCTAGAATTGTATTAGCTTCAGGAGATATAACAGAATGTTTCTATGATGCAATAAGGTGCTTTAATTATGCTGAAAGATATCAATTACCTGTAATTCATTTAGTAGATAGATTTTTGGCCAATTCTACTGAAACCATTGAACCCTTTGATACTAAATCAATAAGAATAGATAGAGGAATAATATTTGAAGAAAAAGATTTGGAAAAATTAAAAGCTGCTGGCGAAAAATACAAACGTTTTGTTTTTAATTCTACAGGAATTTCTCCAAGAGTTTTTCTAGGCACAAAAAATGCTACATTTTGGATTACAGGAGATGAGCATGATGAGCTTGGACATATAACAGAGGATCCAGTAATAAGAGATAAGATGATGGAAAAAAGGATGAAAAAACTTGAAATAGCAGATAAAGAAATTCCATTGGAAGAAAAGGTTAATCATTTCTACGCCTCAGAAAATCCAGACTTAACAATTGTAAGCTGGGGTTCAACCAAAGGTGTAATATTAGATTTAATTGAAGAGTTATCAAAGGAAGGTTATAAAATAGAATTTTTACAAATAAGATTAATGCAACCATTTCCTTCAAGCTATGTAGAAAAAGTTTTAAACGGTAAAAAATGGATATGTGTAGAGAATAATTATTCAGGACAACTTGCAGGATTAATAAGAGAAAAAACAGGATTAAAACCAAACAATTTGATAGTTAAATATAATGGAAGACAAATATCTTTAGATGAAATTTATATAGCTGTTAGATCAATATTAGAAGGTAAATCGAATTATAGAGTGGTGTTGAGAGGTGGAGCTTAAACTAACAGATTACAGAACTGAGGTACACGCAAACTGGTGTCCAGGATGCGGAGACTATGGTATACTAAGTTCTATACAACAAGCATTATATGAGCTAAAACTTGATCCAAGCAATGTAGCTATATTTTCAGGAATAGGTTGCAGTGCAAAAACTCCTCATTATATTAATGCATATGGAATACATACTTTACATGGTAGAGCTTTACCTTATGCAGTAGGTGCTAAATTAGCTAATCCAGATCTTACTGTTCTAGTTGTGCTTGGCGACGGTGATGGTTTAGGAATAGGTGCAGGTCATTTTGTTAATACAGGAAGGAGGAATGTTGATATAACTGTAATATTATATGATAATGGAGTTTATGGATTAACTAAAGGTCAGGCTTCGCCAACTTTGAAATTGGGTCTAAAGACAAAATCTCTACCAAAACCAAATATTAATCAAGCAGTAAATCCAATACTTTTAGCTTTTGCTTCAGGATATACATTCATAGCAAGAGGTTATGCATATGACGTGCCTCATTTAAAAAATTTAATTAAAGAAGCTATAAATCATAAAGGCTTAGCTTTGGTTCATGTTTTACAACCATGTCCTGTATATAACGATATAAATACAAAAGAATGGTATTCTACTAGATTATATAAATTAGAACAGGAAGGTTATGAATGTGTAATAACAAATGAAACAAGCGAAGAAGAATATTTAAGAAAAGTATCATTACTAATTAAAAAAGCTAGTGAATGGGGTAATAGAATACCTATAGGTATATTTTATAGAGATTTAAGATATACCACTTATGAAGAAAGAATAGAATCAAGAATTCCTGCTTATAGATTAAATCCTCCTGCAAAGCAAAAAATATGCGATGCTTATGGAAGACCTTTAACACATATAGAAAAAATTTTAGAGGAATTTTTAATTTAGTCTATTTTAAAAATTTTTTTAACTAGCATTAAACCTTCATATAATCTGTCTATATCTTCATAACAGTTATAAATGTAAAAACTTGCTCTTGCCATTGCTGGTACATCAAATCTTTTCATTACTAATTTAGCACAATGATGTCCTGCTCTTATTTGTATTCCTTCTTGATCTAGAATTGTTGCAACATCATGGGCATGGACATCTTTGATATTAAATGAAATAACTCCTCCTCTAATCTCGCTACTTTTTGGACCATAAATTGTTAATCCTTTAATTTCTTGTAATTTATCCAAAGCATATTCAACTAAAATTTTTTCATGTTCTCTTATTTTATCCATACCAATTTTTGTTAGATATCTTATAGCTTCTCCTAAAGCTATTCCTCCTTCAACATTCGGAGTACCAGCTTCATATTTCCAAGGTAAATCGTTCCATGTTGAATAATAGAAATCTACTTCTCTTATCATTTCTCCTCCTGTTAAAAATGGTTCCATTTCTTCAAGAATTTCTTTTTTAGCATATAAAACTCCTATTCCCATTGGACCTAGCATTTTATGTCCAGAAAAGGCTAAAAAATCGCAATTAATTTCCCTTACATTTACTGGCATATGAGGTACAGACTGAGCTCCATCTATTAAAGCTAGTGCTCCAGCTTCATGAGCCATTTTTGTTAATTCTTTAACGGGATTTATTGTTCCTAAAGTATTTGAAACATGTGTAAAGGCAAAGATCTTTAAAGGTTTATCTATTTTATAAAAATCGTTTGAATCTAATAATCCTTCATCAGTTATTCCTATATATTCTAATTTCGCTTCTTTTTCTTTTGAAAGAATTTGCCAAGGAACTATATTGCTATGATGCTCCATTTGAGTTATTAATATTCTATCTCCTTTTCCTACATTTTTTCTCCCCCATGCGTAAGCAACAAGATTTATTGCTTCTGTAGCATTTCTTACAAAAAGAATTTCTTCATAACTTTTAGCATTTATAAATCTTGCTACTTCTTTTCTACTTTCTTCGTAAGCTAAAGTAGCTTCTTCAGCTAATGTATATACTCCACGATGAACATTTGCACAATAATTTTTATAAAAATTTTCTATAGCCTTTATCACTTGTATTGGCTTTTGGGATGTAGCAGTGCTATCCAAATAAACCAAATCCTTATTGTTTATTTTTCTTTGAAAAATAGGAAAATCTTCTTTAATTTTTTTAACATCAAAAACTTCTTGAATTTTTAGCATTCTAAAATAATACTTTTCATCATTTATTTAAGTGTTACTTTTTATTATTTTTAATATGAGTAAATTAGAAGAGGGTCAAATAGCTCCAGATTTTGAAGCATTATCATTGTTAAGAGGAAAAGTTAATCTAAACGAACTAACAAAGGATAAAAAATACTTAGTATTGTATTTTTATCCTAAGGATGATACAATGGGTTGCACAAAAGAAGCCTGTAGCTTTAGAGATCATTTCTATAACATTAAAGAATTAAACGCTGAAGTTGTAGGCGTAAGTCTCGATGATATAGAATCACATAGAAAGTTTGCTAAAAAATATAATTTACCTTTCGATTTGATTTATGACGAAGATGGTAAGATTTCTGAAAAATATGGTGTTCTTAAAAGTATGTTTGGTAAAAAGTTTGCCTCACGTGTTACCTTTATAATCAATAATGAAGGAAAAATTGTTAAAATATTTAGAAAAGTTAATGCTGCTGAACATGGTAAGGAAGTTTATGAATTCCTAAAGAATTTAGAAACAAATAAATGATTAATGAAGAAATTTATCTAAAAATAAATAAAAAAATAAAAGAATTAGAAAATAAATATAAATCATTAAATATAAAAAATGAAATTATAGAAGAAGAATTAAAAGAACTTAAAAATATAGAAAAATTTATAAAAAATAAAAATGCTTTAATAAAATTTTATAGAAAGTTAATAGAAAAGAAATTAAAAACAAAAGAATTTTTATTTTTATCCCAGCATTTTGATTTAAGTTATGAAGAAATGCTTCCTGAGAAAAGGGTAAGTTATGAAGATTTTAAGTTATTTTTAGAAACTAAGAAATATAATGTGCTACCATGGGATGAATTTTTGGAGCCTTGGAGAAATTATTACTTAACATTGAATGAAATTGTGGAAAAAAACAAAGAAGCAGAATTAAAATTTAAATTGATTGAATATTATCTTAATTATTTTAAAATGGCTTGAATTTTTTATATTTTACAAAAATTTTTTAGCTTCTAATTAAGTTATAAGTAAAATCTTAGTTTTTCTTTAAGTTCGGGTAATCCTAGAAATTTTATGGAGGTGAATAAACCAAGATTTAATTAACCATAAAGTTAACCTTTCAAATAAAGGTTTTTTCCCTAATTTTTTAAAAAAGATAAATTTATATTAAACAAAAAGAAGTTAAAATTACGGGTGCAGGGCAAACCTATAACTAAGTTTGCCTTGCATTTACGCATTAAATATGGATAACACCGGGGGTTTCCATAGGTCGCCCCCGCCTATGGAAGGTGTTATCCATATTTAATGCGTAAGTGTAAGACAAATTTGGTTATGGGCTTAAATGCACTCTACTAAAAAAGTTTCTCTCTTAATTCTTTAATAAAATTCAAATATTCTTTAAATTCCAATTTTTTAACTGAAACTTTATCAACGTAAATTATATAAATATAATTAATTTTAGCGTTTTTTAGTTCCTCTAATGTTATTGGCGGAGCTTTATAATATTTATCCAAAATCTCTTTTATATCTTTCAAATTTTCCTCACTTCGTTCATTGGATTGAAATGCGAAAACTTCAGGAATTTGTAATAAATGAAAAGGAGGAATTGCTAAAGAAAAAATATCGGCATACTTTGAATATCTTGCTATTTTACTTATTTCTCTTGCATATCTGTATGTTACGGGATCTGTAGAATATTCAGGTGGGACAAATCCTGTTTCTACTTCAATTACTTCTTTCTTATTTTTATAATGGACAAATAGATCAACAACTAGATTATTTACTTCTTTTTCAATTTCAACTTCTTTATTCTCTTTTATTAAATTTAATGCTAGTACTATTTCCATCATAGTATGATTTGACTTTAAAAGTTGCCTAAGATACAAATCTATTACCCTTTCAACAAGATCTTTAAACAATTTTTTCTGTTTATCATCTAAATTTTTACTTTCTCTTTGGTAAAAATCTTCTAGTTCTATCAAAAATTTATTCATAAAAAATAAAAATAAGAAAAAAATAAATTGATGTATTTGGTGCTGGCTTTCTTAGATAATAGGCTTGTAATTTATGGGTAAACTAATGTTACAGTAATTGTAGAGCCTACTTGACCTGCAACGCGGATTATTAATCTATATTTACCAGCTGGCAAATTAACTGTAAATGAATCTCCTACGCTTGGATCTAATTTAACCCATTTTGTAGAATGGCTTCTCCAATTATCAAGATTTACTATATGGATTGCTATTGCTTTAATTTTTCCATTTAAACTTTTAATTGTCACGCTCCATTGTCCATCGTTTTGTGTGGTAATATTTTCGCGATATTTTTCTATTCTCTTTGATAAACTAATTGTAATATCTTTTTCATTTAGTTGTGGTGTTTGAGCTTTAATAATCTGATTGCCTACATTATATATTGCTATTACAGATATTGCAACTAATATTACTATTAAACTCGTAGCTAAAATAGTCTTATTCCTTTGCATAAATTAATAATTTTTTACTTATAATATAAAATTTGATTTCTTGAACGTTTATGCAAATGTTTTGAATATAAAAGCCGGGTGAGGGATTCGAACCCCCGTGATGCGGCTCTGCAGGCCGCCGCATAGCCACTCTGCCAACCCGGCTCCAATAAAAAATTTGTTTAAAATGATTTATTAAATTTATTTTATTATTTCCTTTATTTCTTTAATTGTAGCGTTTGTCCTTATACCTTTAGGCGAAAAGTGTGTTCTGCTTACTTTAAATCCTAAACTTTTCAATCTTTCAATAACTATTGATACTTTCGGGCTTGACGCTTTAAGCTTGCTACTTATAGCATCTAGATTATAGTAAAATGGTGGCAAATCGTCCTCTTCTATTAATATTGAACATAATTCGCTTACTTCTTTTATTCCAAAATTTATCATTCCTCTTGCAATTTCTTTATCTACAAAATTTCCTAACCATAAAGGACCAGCCATTTCTATTCTATTACCACATAAAGGACAATTTCTTTCAAAATTTGGTTTTAAGCTGGCATAAGATTCTCTCCATAAACAATTAAAACAATATAATAAGTAACCCATTTTCTCTAAAATTTCATCGGTTTTCCTAGAGCTAACATAGTATCTTAAATAAATCCGCATGTAATGCATTGTTGAATGAGCCAAGACAGGTTCTAAAGCTACTTCATTTATTGCAGCATTTTTTATAGCAGCTCCGATCAATATTCTTAATCCTACTTCATTCATAAATTCATTTCTCAAAGGAATAGCCATGTATTTTCTAATACATGCTTTTATTGCTACACCGCATAAAGCAGCGGTATCTGTAGCTGTTATTGCTAAATAACCCTTATGTGCTAAAGCTCTTGTTGCTGATTGTATAAAGGGCATAGGAGAACCATAAGGATCGATATCTATGAAATCGAATCTACTTCCTTTCTTAGCATTCTCATTTAATAATAAATTGGCATCTTTACAAAAAATTTGTACATTTTTTTCAATTTTATTCAGCTCTAAATTTTTTATAATATTATCGTAGGCTACAGGCAGTACATCGTTAATTGTTATTCTTTCTATTGCATTACTTTCTAAAAAATATCTTATTGCTCTAACACCTGTAGCAGCTAATGGCTCACAAACTTTTAATCTTCTTTTCATTAACTTACTTATTTCAGCTAAAAAAGCAACTCCAACATCTCTTGATAATTTAGCTAAAGGATTATAAAACACATTCTCAAAAACGTATATTTTTGCTTTTCCTTCCTCAAATACTTTCATATAATATGTATTGTATTTCTAAATTATGATTGTTTGCGGTATTGATGAGGCTGGTCGTGGGCCTATTATAGGACCTATGGTAATCGCAGGTGTAAGCTTTAAAGAAGGAGTTCTTATCAAATTAACTGAAATAGGAGTAAGAGATTCTAAAACTTTGTCTCCTATTAAACGTGAGGAACTTTATCAAAAAATCAAAGATTTAGCTGAAACTTATCATATAATAAAAATTTCTCCTTCAGAAATAGATAATGCCATTTTCTCTGGTTTAAAATTAATTAAACTTGAAGCTAAATATATAGCTGAAATAATAAAGAAAGTTAAAGCAGAAATTTATTATATAGATTCTCCTCAAAATGATCCAAGCTCCTTTTTAAAAACTTTGAATAAATTTATCGATACAAAAAATGTTGTTTGTGAAATAAAAGCAGATAAAAAGTATGTACAAGTTTCAGCAGCTTCAATTTTAGCAAAAGTGGAAAGAGATAGAGAAATAAGAAAAATGTACGAAAAATATGGAAACTTCGGTTCGGGATACACTTCAGACATTAGAACAATTAATTTTCTTAAAGAAAAAGTATCTAAAGGTGAGATACCTGAGGAAGTAAGAAAAAGCTGGAAAACATATAGGAAACTCATTGAAGAAAATGGTTTATTTAAATTTAACTCTCATTATAAACCTGAACTTTAAACTTTATATCTCTTTCAAGGTTTATACCCTTCTAAATATCTTCTTCTTGAATTATGTTTAAGAATATTTAAAAATTTGGTCAATAACTGGCTAAAACTAATGCATGATCTATGTCGTATGGTTCCAAATTTAAAGTTTGAATAATGTTAAATCCGCTATTTTTTAATTCATTTATTTCCATTTGGAATGTAATATCCGCTTTCTGCGTCACATCTATACTCATTGCTTTAATTATAAATAGAATCTTTCCTCCTTTTTTTAAATAAAATTCACTATTAGCTATTACAACAGCAGCTTGTTGAGGCTGAGCTATATCTGTATAAATTACATCAACTTCATCAACTATATTATAATAAGACTTGGGTTTTCTAGCATCTGCTAATACAGGAATTATATTTTTCCTATGTTGAGCACATTTTGTAAGAAATTCTCTCATAACTCGAGGAGCTATATCTACAGCATAAATTATTCCCTTTTCTCCTACAATATCTGAAACATGACTTACTGTAGTTCCTGTAGCTGAACCTAAATACAATACTTTTGTAGAAGGCTTTATTGGTAATTCTTTGAGACCATTTAAAATTGCTGCTGCAAGTTTACTTCTATAGGGATTCCAAAGTCTATATTCAACATTCATATAATTTATAAGCTTTTCATCATAAACTTTTATTCCTGGAACAAGATTTTTTGTTGCTAAAGATTTACTTCCATCTTCTAAATATGCCCAATATACCTCTTCAAATTTTTCGTGAGGTTTGATCATTGTTTATTTTATGTTTTCTTTTTCTTTTTAATTTTAGGCGGTTCTGCGTATAGTTTCTTTATCATTTCTACTCTTTTATCTATATCTCTTCTAAGAATATCTCTTATATCCTTTTGACTAAAATAATCTGCTCTTGCAGCGATAGATATTTTATTTGCCAATAACCTTGCTATTTTCCCTCTTTGCCATTTAGGAGCGCTATGAACTAAAGGATGCTGAAAGAGTATACCATGTTTTGGAGGTTTTGTACCGTACTTTAAATGTTTAAATAAAGCTTTTTCTGCACCTAAAACTTGAATTGTACTAGCAGGTAAATTTGCTAATTCCTTTAAACCACCGCTTTTAGCAATAAGTCTAGCTCCTATGGTAGCTCCTGCAATTGATTCAAGATTTGGAGCAATTTCTTTCATAAGCTCATCTAAGTATTTTTCTAACCTTCTATTTTCCTCGTAAAGATGTTTTATTTTTTCGGCAAAATTTCTTATCGCATTTAAATCTTTTTCATCAAAATCTGCTCCTGCTGATTTGATTGAAGCTTCTATTATTTTTTCAGAAACTTTTTCTGAATATCCTAATTTGGTTAAAATTTCTTCGTTTATATTGAATCTGTTCGGTTCTTTTATTATTAAGTCAACAAATCTTTCATTATCTTTTAAAATGTTATATAATTCTGGAAAATACAAACCATACCATTCTACTAATCTTCCTACTAATATATTAATTGTTTTGTTTAATTCGTCAATTCCTTCAATAATTTGAATTATTATCTTATCTCTTCTTTGCTGTTCTTCTTTTATTCTTATTTTTGTTATTTCTGTAGAAAAACTTCTGAGCAGATTATAGTATTCTTCTTCGCTTAGCTTCTTTTCCTTTATCAAATATTCTTTGGCTTTTTTTTGTAGAAAAATTATTATCTTTGGTTCCTCAACAAGCTTGGCTTTATATTTATTTTTTACCAATACATTGAATATTTTATCATCGACGGTTTTCAACTCAGTTTTTTTATCAACCTGATTAACAAACAATTTTAAAGTTTCTGTAAATTCTCCCTTTTCTAATTTTGAATTTTCTTCTATTGCTTCCTCAAAGGAAAGACTTTTATAACTTTTTACATTACCAGTTTCTTCTATAGCTAAATAACCTAAAGCAGTAAATATTAAGTACACTTATAATTTTTAATTTTTTGTAAATTAAAAATTATCTTAATTTTTAAAATGAAAGCCTGTATCTTTTAGAACAGAGAAAATTATCTTAATTTTTAAATAGTTCTTACTTACATTATAATATTGTATGCCATCCCATGGTAGTTTAACTAAAGCTGGTAAAGTAAGAATGGCTACTCCTAAGATTCCTCCTAAGCCTAAAACAAATCCTCATCCTAGAAAACATTTGAGAGCAAAATATTACAAACGCATAATTTATCCCAAATTAGCTACTCAAGCAGTACCTGTTCAAGAGAAAGTATAATCTTTTAGGCATTATTTTTTATTTTAAAATTAATGTTAGAAGGTTATAGTGGAAAAGTTAGAGAAACATTAGAAAAATTTAACATAGATATTGGTGATTTAATTCTTATTAAAGATAATAATATCACTTATGAAGGATTATTGATGCCAAGATATGAGATCTTTGATCCTAATTATATAACAATCAAACTTAGTAATGGTTACAATGTTGGTATTAGGTATAAACCTAGCTTGGAGATCAAATTAATTAATAAATATTCAAAAAGTGAAGCTACATTTGTAAAAGTTGAACAAGAAGAAATAAAAAATAAAATAAAAATATCTTTCATTGGTACAGGAGGTACAATATTAAGTAAAATAGATTATAAAACAGGGGCTGTAAAGCCTTCTTTTAATGTAGAAGATTTAATAAAATTAGTTGAAGAATATCGTGAAGATCTTAAAATAAACATGATTGAACTTTTTAAAATATTTAGCGAAGATATGACTGTTCATCATTGGGAGCAGTTATCTGAAACAATATATAATGAATTTAAAAATGGCTCACAAGGTATAATAGTTGCTCATGGAACAGATACTTTAGGATACACTGCAGCTGCTTTAAGTTTCTCTTTACAAAACCTTTCTCATCCTATAGTTTTAGTAGGCGCTCAAAGAAGTCTTGATAGGCCTTCCTCGGATGCAGCATTAAATTTAAAACATTCTTTATTTTTTTCGTATAAATCTAAATATAGCGGAGTATATGTGGTAATGCATTCCACAATTTCTGATAATTATTGTCATGCTTACCGTGGGACGAGGGTTAGAAAAATGCATACAAGTGCTAGAGATGCTTTTAAATCTATAAACGCTTATCCTGTAGCAAAAATATTTGATAATGAAATTATTTATATAGATACAGAAGGACTTTTAGAAAGGGATCCTAATCGTGTTATTCAAATATATAATAAATTTGAAGAAAAAGTATTTCCTTTAAAAGTATTTCCTTCGATGAATGATGAAATAATTTATTTTTTAATTGAAAGAGGTTATAAAGGAATTTTAATTGAAGGTACAGGACTAGGTCATGTTCCTTTCAAAATTATTGAAGCTATAAAATATGCTATAGAAAAAGGTTTATTGGTAGCAATGTCTTCGCAGTGTTTATACGGAAGGGTAAATATGCATGTTTATGAAAAAGGAAGATTGTTATTAAAAGCAGGTGTTATTGGAGCAGAAGATATGTTTCCTGAGACAGCATTGGTTAAGATGATGTGGAGTTTAGGTAATGCTAAAGATCTAGAATCTGCTAAGGAATTATTCTTGAAAAATATAGCTGGTGAAATTTCTCAACGAACAATATGAATAAAGATTATAAAGAACTCGGGTTAAAGGTTGGCCTTGAGATTCATCAACAACTTGATACAAAGAATAAATTATTCTGTTCTTGTAAAAATAAGCTAGAAGAAGAAATTTTGTATGAAGTCATAAGGAAACTTAGGCCTACAGAAAGTGAGCTAGGAGAAGTTGATCCTGCTGCTTTAATGGAATTTAAAAGGAATAGATATTATGTATATCAAGCAGTTAAAGAAGCCAGTTGCTTAGTTGAACTTGATGAAGAACCTCCACATAGTATAAATGAAGAGGCCATCGAAATAGCAACAATTTGTGCTTTGCTTTTAAATAGCAATATCTTAGAAGAGATACATGTTATGAGAAAAGAAGTTATTGATGGTAGCAATACTACAGGTTTTCAAAGAACAGCCCTTTTAGCTTTAGGAGGTTTTATTTATGATGGAAAAGAAAAAATAGGTATACAATCTATAACTGTTGAAGAGGATGCTTCAAGGAAAATTTATGAAGATCATGAAAAGGTTGTGTATCGCTTAGATAGACAAGGTATACCTTTAATAGAAATAGCAACAAATCCAGATATTTCGGATCCTGAACAAGCTAAAAGAGTAGCTTATAAAATTGGTTTAATTTTAAGAAGTACTGGAAAAGTAAAAAGAGGTTTAGGAACAATTAGACAAGATATAAACTTATCTATAAAACAAGGTAGCAAAGTTGAAATAAAAGGTGTACAAGAACTCGGTTTAATACCAAAGGTAATAGAATATGAAGTCTTAAGGCAAATTAAATTATTAGAACTTAAAAAGATATTAAACGAAAATAAAATTCCTAAATTAAAATTAGAATATTTAGATATAACTGAATTGTTGCATAATACTTCAAGCAAAATAATTAAAAGTAAAATAGAGAAAGGAGGAAAAGTATTTCTGCTTCCTTTAAAGCATATGCATGGTCTTTTAAAATTTGAAATAAATCCAAATAGACGTTTTGCTTCTGAATTAGCAGACTATGTAAGAGCATGGACATCATTGGAAGGAATAATTCATAGTGATGAACTTCCTTCTTACGGTATATCTGAACATGAAGTCGAATTAATGTATTCCTTTGCAAAATTGGAAAAAGGTAAAGATGCTTTTATAATTGTAGCTGGAGAAGAGGAAAAATGTAAGGAAGCAATTAAAGTTCTAGTAGATAGAATAAATTATGCTTTTGAAGGTATACCTGAAGAAACAAGAGTTGCACATGTTGATGGAACTACTAGATATGCTAGACCTCGACCAGGAGCTGCAAGAATGTATCCTGAAACAGATATTCCGCCCTATATAATAACTCAAGATTTTATTGAAAAAATAAAACAAAAGTTACCTTCAACTATTGAAGATAGATTAGTATTTTTACAAAAGAATTATGGTTTAAATCCTCAATTGGCACAAGAATTAATTGATTCACAATTTGAAGATATATTTGAAAAGGCTGTACAAATAGGAATAAAATCCTCTTTAGCTGCTACTGTTATTACTCAATTAACTAAATATCTAAAAAGAAGTGGAATTAACATTGATAATCTTACTGACAAACATTTTCTTGAGATTTTTACAGCCTTAAAAGAAGGTAAAATAACTAAAGAAGCTATCGAACCTATTTTAAAGTTTTTTACCCAGAATCCAAGCGTAGATATAGATTATGCTATTAAAAAATTAGGATTAGAAATTTTGGATCGAAGTCAAATAGAAAAAATTGTAGAGAATGTAATAAAAGAAAGATACAATGACTTAATTAAGGACAAAAATAAAGCTTTTGATTTAGCTATGAAGATAATTATGAGCAATGTTAGAGGAAAAGCTGATGCATCTTTAGTTGCTGAAATTTTAAAAAGTAAAATAAGCAGTATTTTAAGTTCCTAATTCCCAGCTTTTTAAATAATTAGCTTGTTCTTCTGTTAAATTATCGATCTCTATATTCATTGTTTTAAGTTTCAATAAAGCTACTTGTCTATCTATTTCATAAGGAACCTTATGAACTTTAACTTCCAAATCTCTTCCTTTTTCTTTTAAATACTTTACAGATAAAGCTTGTAAAGAAAATGAAAGATCCATGACATCTGAAGGATGGCCTTCAGCACAAACTAAATTTACAAGCCTTCCTTCAGCAAGCAAATAAAGTTTTTTACCGTTAATTAAAGTATATTCTGTTACATATTCTCTAACCTTTCTTTCAGAAATAGCTATGGATTTTAAATCAGGTAAGGAAATTTCAACGTTAAAATGACCAGTGTTTGCAAGTATTGCACCGTCTTTCATTTTTAACATATGTTCTTTTCTTATTACATTTATATCACCTGTCGCTGTTATGAATATATCTCCTTCTTTAGCAGCGTCTTCTAATTTCATTACTCTATATCCTTCCATTACCGCTTCAAGAGCTTTTATTGGATCGACTTCTGTAACTATTACATTAGCCCCCATTCCTTTAGATCTTAAAGCTAAACCTTTACCTACCCAACCATAACCAGCAATCACTATTGTTTTTCCTGCTAGCAATGCAGAAGTAGCTCTAATAATTCCATCTAACGTACTTTGACCAGTTCCATATCTATTATCAAAAAGATATTTAGTATAAGCATCGTTAACACTTATTATTGGATATTTTAAAACGTTTTTAGCTTCCATAGATTTTAATCTTATAACTCCTGTGGTTGTTTCCTCCGTCCCGCCTGTAGCTTTAATGCTTTTTTTATGAGCTAAAGCTGTCAAATCAGCTCCATCGTCCATTGTAATGTCTGGGTTTATTTCAAGTATTTTTTCTAAACACCAATAATATTCTTCTTCAGTCTCTCCTCTCCATGCAAAAACATGAATCCCTCTTTTAACTAAAGCAGCTGCGACATGATCCTGAGTAGATAAAGGGTTGGAGCCTGCTAAATAAACCTCAGCCCCTCCTGCTTTTAAAACTTGAACTAAAACTCCTGTTTCTTTTGTAACGTGTAAACATGCGGCTATTTTTAAATTTTTTAAAGGTTTTTCCTTTTCAAATTCTTCTTTAATTAATCTTAATACAGACATTCTTGTTTCAGCCCAATCTAAATCCTGTTCTCCTTTATCGTAAATCTGAATATCTTTGACTTTGTATTCCATAAAAATTGTTAAAATATAAAAAATAAAAAAATATTTTTAATACTTTGGGGCAGTTTGTTTGTATATTTCTCTTTCGATAACGAAAGAAACTAAGAAGGCTGTTACATATAGTACTACAGATATCAATATTGGATTAAATAACGTAAAAGTAGATGTATAAACGTTAAATGGGAATATAGTTAAAATTGTAGGGCCTAAATAATAGGCGTCTTGCAATATTGAAAATAATACTGCTAAGCTACCTCCCATTGCAAATGTGAAACCTAATACTCCTATTTTCTTTTGTAATGTAACTCCTACTAATACGAATACTAGTATCCAGATTATTGCGTTTGTAATATATAATGTATAGTCCATTTGTTAATACTCTCAAAATGTCTATTTAAAAAGGTGAGTTTGATGATAAATCAAAAAATTTTCCTTTTTTCATCATCAAGTTTTTAATATTTTTTCAATTAGATCTATTATGCTTACAGCTGGATTGATACCTGTTGCTCTTTGAAAACCGTGCCATAAAGGAGAAGCATTAACTTCTAATATATAATATTCGTTATTCTCTTCTGCTATATCTATGCCACTATAATATAATCCTAGTTCTTTATTTATTGTTATAGATAGTTTTTCTAATTCTTTAGGTACTTCTATTTTAATTTCTTTGGCTCCTTGGTAGATATTTGTTTTCCAATAGCTTGATTCTCTTGCTATTGCTCCAATAATAGTGTCTCCAACGACGATAATTCTTAAATCTCTATTAGGTTTGTTAATATATTTTTGTAAATAAAGTGTATAACCTTTTTCTTTAAGTTGAGATAACATTCTAAAACCAATGTCTGGGTCTTCTGCTAAAAAACTTCCTATTCCTCGTGAACCCATAAGAGGTTTAATTACACACTTTTTATTTCTTTTAATAAATTCATAAGCTAAGAACTCATTTTCTGTAATTAAAGTTTCAGGCACTTTTATTTTTTTTGAAGCCAAAATACTTAAAGAAACAAATTTATTTCTCGCTTTCATGAAAGCATTTATAGGGTTTACTACAAGCTTACCCATTTTTTCTATATTATGTAATAAATTTATTCTATATTCCAGTTTTTCAGCACTTAATGAAGATCCGATGCTTCTTAAAATAAAAAAATCAATTTTATTTAATGGTTTACCAGCATACGTTACAGTAACACCTCCGTCTCTAATTTCACATGCAAACTTATCTATATTTAAATAATAAGCATGATAATTTCTTCTTTTCATTTCTTTTAAGAAGCATAAGCTTGTATACGAAGGAGAAGATTCGCTTCCAATAACAGCGCCGTACATATTTACTTAAATGAAAGCATATTTAAATAAACTTTTTTATACCTATTAAATATGTTTCATCATCGATTTCCCACTCTTTTATTAAATCTCCTTCGATTTCTTCCTTTGCCTTAAATTCTATACTTAAACCTTGTGTTTCTGTTAATATGTAATTTATCTGAAGTTTCAGCATTTCTTTCTCTTCTTCTGAAGGAGTATTAATGTAAATTGAAATTTTATCTGTAATTTTTAAATCCAAAATTTTCCTCATAACTTGTATTCTCCTTATAATTTCTCTGGCTAGACTTTCACTTTCCAATTCTACTGTAGTAGTAAAATCTGTAAATAAGATTCCGTATTTAGTTTCAATATAATAAAACTCTTCTCTAACATTTTCAGTAACACTTAGCATTTCAGAATTTATTTTTACAGAACCAGAACTTATATTAATTTCTACCTCACCTTTTTCTTTTAGCTCTTTTAATATTTTCTTTGGATCTGAACTTTGAATAGCTTTTTCTACTTCTTTTATTTTTTCTTTAAGAATTGGTCCTGCTTTAGCATAATTTAATTTTATATTATAAACCATAAACGCATCTTTTGCCTTTTCTTCACTCATAATTTCTAATTCTTTAACGTTCAGTTGGTCTTTTAATAATTTCGAATAACTTTGTATTATATCTATTGTTTCTTTATTGTTTGTAGCAAAAATTATTCTTTTTATTGGTTTTCTAACTTTTATTCCTTTTTTCATTCTCAAAGCAAATGAGCTAGAAACTATTTCTCTTATTATCTCCATCTCATTCAATATTTTTATATTTGCTTCTTTATAGGAAGGCCAGGATAAAAGATGAATGCTTTCTGCTTTATACAGATCTTTTGCAAAGAATTGATAAATATATTCAGTTATAAATGGTGCATACGGGCTTAATAAAATTAGACTTTCAAATAATGCTTTAAATAATGCATAATATGCTGCATTTTTGCTTGGATCCTCTTTTTCGATCCAGACTCTCCTTCTTATTATCCTTATATACCATCTGCTAATATCATTGAGAATAAAATCTAACAATATTTTTAAACCTATAAAATCGGATAGTTTTTCGAAACTCTCAGTAACATTTTTCTTTACTGCTTCTAATTTTTCTAGTAACCATAAATCTTCTAATTCCAAGTAATTGAAATCTTTAAATTCTAATGGATTAAATTTATCTAAACTCATGTATAAAGAAGCAAAATAATAAGTATTCCATATTATGTTAAGCATTTTAAATACTTCTTGTAACCCCCTAAGAGAAAACTTTAGATCTTCCCATGTAGTATTCATTAATTCGTAAACTCTTAACGCATCTCTACCGTATTTAGGAATGACTTCCTCTGGATTAATCACATTTCCTAAACTTTTATGCATTGCCCTTCCTGTTTCATCTAAAGACCAGCCATGCATTATTACTCTTTTATAAGGAGCTCTTTCAAAAGCTATAACAGAAGTAACCAACAATGTATAAAACCATCCTCTTGTTTGATCTAAACCTTCAATTATAAGGTCTGCTGGAAATAATTTTTCGAAATTTTCAGATTTTGAAGGATAATTTAAACTTGCCCATGATGCTGCACCAGAATCACCCCATACGTCTAATACATCAGGTATTCGTTTTGCTATATTTCCGCATTTATTACATTTAATTTCAACATTATCTATCCAAGGTCTATGCAAATCAATTTTCTTAGGTTCAAGTAAATTAACAGAATTTGCAATTAGTTCCTGTATTGAACCAATTACAATAATGTTTTTACAATGAGAACATATCCAAATCGGAAGTGGAATTCCCCAATATCTTTGCCTTGATATAGCCCATTCATGGGCTCCTCTAAGCCATGGTAAAAACCTATTTTCTAAAGCAAAGTTTGGTACCCATTCTGTTTTTAAAGCCTCTTCTATTAATTTTTCTTTAATTTTAGGAACATCTATGAACCATTGTTCTGATAATCTCAATATTAAAGGAGTCTTGCATCTCCAGCAATGAGGATATCTGTGGGATATTTTTCCTACGTAGAATACAGCATTAAGCTTCTCCAAATCTTCAATTATTTTTTCATTTGCCTCAAAAATATACAAGCCTTTATATCTTTCTACTTCTTCCGTAAATCTACCATTATTATCTACTGGAGATAAAATAGGTAAATTATACCTTTGACCTAACTCGAAATCCTCTTTTCCATGTCCTGGAGCGTTATGAACCAACCCTGTACCTTCCAACATACTTACATATTCTTCACTAAGTATTACTTTATGTTCGATCTCTCTTTGTATTTTTAAATATTCAGAAAGAGGGTTAATGTAAATTTTTCCACCGAGTTCCTTTCCAGAAATTTCTTTTAAAACAGTTAACTTTATACCTGTTTCTTTTTCAACTTCTTCTTTTCTTTTCTTTGCTAAGATTACTTTTTCATTATTCGGTGTAAGAGCATAAATGTATGTTTCATTAGGGTTAACAGACACTGCTACGTTTGAAGGTAAGGTCCATGGTGTGGTAGTCCATACTAATAAGTAAGCATCTTCATCTTTGAGCTTAAATTTAACATATAATGAAGGATCTTCTTTTATTCTATATACATCTGTTACTTCATATCCTGCTAAAACAGTTTCGCATCTAGGACACCAATGTACTACTTGAACTCCTTTATAAAGCAATCCTTTTTCGTAAGCTTTTTTTATGAAGAACCAAACACCTTCAATATATTCATTGGTTATTGTCATATATGGATGATCCCAATCCATTAAAACACCAAGGTTTTTAAACTGATTTTCTTGAATCTTCAGGTTTTTTAAAGCATATTCACGGCATTGATTTATAAAATTACCTATACCGTAATTTTCTATATCCTTCTTTGTTTTAAAGTTTAACTTTTGTTCTACTTGAACTTCGATAGGCAATCCATGCATATCATAACCTGGAATATCCCAAACATCATAGCCTTTCATTCTGTAAAATCGTAAATAAGAATCCTTTATTATTTTATTCCAAGCAGTACCGACATGTATAGGATTTGTAACATAAGGAGGGCCGTCTAAAAAATAGAACTTCTCCTTTCCTTTATTCTTTTCTTTTATTTTTTTGTAAATTTCATTAGTTTCCCAAAGTTTGAAGACTTCTTCTTCGATTTTGTTTGGATCGTAATTTTTTGGTAATTCCTTTATCATAATGTAATAAATCTAATTAAGAATTTTGTAAATAAAAAAATTTGACTGTGAAAATTAAAGAAAAAGGTAAAAAATATGAAAGAGAACTAGTAGAATTACTTAAAAAATATGGATGGAATAGCAGAAGAATTCCTGCTAGTTTTTTAGATGTAATAGCTACTAAAAATGATAGAATTGCAGTATTTGAAGTAAAGTTTACTCAAGGTAAAAAAATAAAAATTCCAAAAGAACAAATTGCTAATTTATATGATTGGCTTTCCTTTTTTTCATATTATCCAATGAAAGAAGCTATAGTAGCTATAAAATTTAAAAGGAAAGGTTGGAAGTTTATTAATGTTAAAGAAATAAAAGATTATAGTGTAAGTAGCGATATAATTAGCACATGGTTGCCATGGGAATGAAACCGTCTATAAATATAGTTTACTCGATAAATGATATCGAAGTAATAAATAGTATAACAGAAGCCATAAAGGAAGTATATGGCTTTGATGTTTCTACGGAATATAATAATTTAAACATCAATTTTGCATATAATAGTTTAAGAAAACAGTATGATGCGCTAAAGATTTTATTTAATTATAGATATCCATCAAATAAGAATGTATTAACTTTACTGGTTGTAAGCGGCGACATTTATGTTTCGCCTTTAAATTTTTGTTTTGGCTTAGCTATAGATAAAATAGCAATAATTTCAACTTTTAGATTGCAAACTACAAATCGAGAACTTTTTTTATTAAGATGTAAAAAAGAAGCTATACATGAAATAGGTCATATGCTAGGATTATCACATTGTAAAAATTCTTATTGTGTAATGTTCTTCAGTAATTCTATTTTAGATACAGATAGGAAAGATTATAAAATATGTAATTCTTGTAGAAGTAGGTTAAAAATATAAAAATCATTTTGTAAAGAGAGAAGTTAAGACTAATAATACGTTTGATTTTTTCTCCCTCATTCTTCTGTAAATGTATCCAATCCATTCTTCACCATAGGGAATATATTCTTCTACTCTAAGTTTGTAATTCAATAAATATCTTTTTATATCATTTCTTACACCTCTTAAAAATGCATAAGTAGGATTTTTTGCATATATTTTGCTCAATTTAATACTTTCATATATTAGTTTTTCATCATGTGTAGCTATAGTAAATTTATTGGAATTCTTATAAAGAATTTCCATCAGCTTTAAAAAATTTTTGTTTATTTCACTTTTTTTCTTATATGCTATTGATTCTGGCTCATTATAGGCTCCTTTAACTAACCTTATTTCTCCTTCATGTTTTAGGATTTTATTTACATCGCTTAGACTTCTTTTTAAATAAGCTTGAATAGCTATTCCTAAATTTTTGTAAACATCTAAACTTTTCAAGTAAATTTCTATAGTTTTTGAAGTATATCTTGAACTTTCCATATCTAGCCATACTTTTATGTTATATTTTTTAGCTTCTTTTAATAATATACTTAATTTATCTTCACATATTTTTTCATTTATATACAATCCAAGTTGAGTTAATTTTACAGAAATTGATGAATCTAAATTATATTTTTTAATAAATTTTAATAACGCAATGTATTCTTTTAAATTTCTTTCAACTTTATCTATATTCTTGATATCTTCACCTAAATAATTTAAAATAACACCCATACCTTTTTCATTGGCATACCTCGCTGAGTTAATAGCGTCAATTATAGAAGAACCACCTATCCATCTTTTTACTAAAGGAGCAAACAAATTTGTAATCTTCATCTAACATAGAAATAAAAAAGCTATTTATTATTATTATTTTATTTAGAAATAATTGAAGCAATGAGGATAGCTGTCTTAGTAAAAATTATTAAAAAACTTAATTTTAAAGACGGAATGTTAAAACAAGAGAAAGTTATTAATCCTTATGATCTAAGGGGAATAATAGTAGCATATTTATTGATTAGAAAGTTTGGTGGAGAAACTTTTGTGATAAGCATATGTGAAGAAAAAGAAGATATTGAAATTCTTAAACAAGTATATGAATGGGGAGTAGATAATTTAATTGTAGCTCATGATGCTTTGTTTAAGGATTTGGATACTATTGCTAAATCTAAATTAATCTCAGCAATCATCAAGAAAGCACCAAAATCTTTAGATATAATTTTATTTGGCCAATATTCCCCAGATGATACAGATGGTATACTAAGCTTGTTTGTAGCTGAAAAATTAAATTTGCCCCATTTATATGGAGTGCGGAGATTTTGGGTTGAAGATAGCAAAGTTGTTTCTGAGACGTTTACTAATAACGAGATAATTTATAACGAAGTGAGAATGCCTGTAGTGGTAGCTCTGGAACCTATTATAACAGATTTCTCAAAATATAAATTTACCATCTCTAGCAAGAAATCTTTGCTTATTTGGGATTCTAAATTTCTGGGTTTGAAACCTGAAGAACTGAAACCTAAAGTTAAATTAACAGGAAAGCGTATTGTTGTTGAGCAAAGAAATGCGCAAATAATTCTCGGGCAAAATTATAAAGAAATAGCAGCTAAGTTGGCTAATATTATTAATAAAATAAGATGAAGATAGCTTGTTTCTCCTCCTATAAGGAAAGGCTAAAGTATCTTATAGCAAAAGCAAATAAATTTAACGATGCTGAAATTCATTGCGTTGTTTTTAATTATTATTATAACAAAGAAGATATAGAAAACATTTCAAAACACAATATTAAAAAGCTTGTTCTTCTAACAAATCTTCTTTTTATGAAATATGACTATGAAGCTTTTGAACTAGGATTAGCTGAGTATTTTAAGAAAAATAAACCTGACTTAATAATAACAACTTCTTTAAAAAATGACGTTGAAGTTTGTGCAAGGCTAGCTTCAAAATTAGATATACCATTTTTAAATTACTGCTTGGACTTTAACATATTTGAAAATAAGCTATTAGCTAAAAAGTATTCATACGAAGGACTTTTCATATTAGAATATGAAGCGCAATTACCTGCTATTATATCATTAATTCCTGAAGAAAAGTATGATATTGTTGAGGGAAAGGCTAAAGAGATTGAAGAAAACATGGTTAAAGTAAATATTTCTAGAGTCTTGATTCGTGATATCGTTAAACATGAAACAAAATTTGATGAGCTGAAAAACTCTAAAGTTATTATAGCTATAGGAGAAGAGATAAGAGACAAAGAATTGTTACCAAAATTTGAGATTCTTGCAAAAATTTTGAATGGGAAATTAACAAGTAATAAATTCGCTTTAATAAAAAATGGGTGGTTTAAAGAATGGATCGGTTTTTCATGCGTTAATTCTTCTTTTGATTTAATAATTAATTTTGGTGTAAACGAAATTCTAGATTTTATCGCTCCTTTAATCAATACGAAAAATGTTATAACTATTACTTCAAATCCAGAAAATGAAGTAAATAATTTTAGCCATTATGTAGTTTTAGCTAATCCTAATAAATTATTAGATGCATTAATTAAAGAATTAGAAGCAAAAAAGAAAGTTTAGTCTTTATAAGGAATAAATTCTTTTCCTAAGATCTCTCTTCCTATAATTATTTTCATTATATTTGTAGTTCCTTCCGCTCCTAAATAATATGAAAGAACACCCCTTAAACCTATTTCTAATCCAAGCTCTTTGGTATAACCTAATGCACCATGCCATTTCATTACTTCTAAAACAGTATTTAAAGCTAGTTGAGGTAAAAGCATTTTGCTCATCGCTGAAAATTTCACAACCTCTTTCCATTCTGTTTCTTTTTTCATAAATTTATCGACAAGCCATGCTGCTTTATAAACTAATAATTTTGAAGCCTCGATCATTGTATATAATTCAGTTAAAGGAAATTGTATACCTTCATATTTTGCTATAGGTTTTCCAAAGGCTATTCTGTTTTTAATAAATTCTATTCCTTGTTCGAGAATACTTTCAGCCATACCTAAGCATGAAGCTGCTACTAAAATTCTTGCTAATGTAAAACCTTCCATTGCATAATAAAATCCCTCATTTAAATTACCTAGAAGATACTTTTCTTCTATTTCGCTTTCTTTGAATCTTAGTAACGCAGTAGAAATTCCTGTTCTACCCATATTTTCTAGATAACTAACTTCTACATTTTTCATTCCTTTAATGGGTAAGAAGAATAAAGAAATTCCTTTATGTTTTAATTCAGGATTTGTTTTAACTAAAGTAACCAATCCACCATCATTTTCTAGAATTTCTCTTACGCCACTTATGTAAATTTTTTCACCATTTATAACATAATGATTTTCTTTTTTAATTGCAGTAGTTTTAATTGAAGCCACATCTGAGCCTCCTATAGGCTCTGTTGAACATATTCCAATAAAAGCTTCTCCTTTAACAAATTTTGGCATAATTTCTTCCTTTATTTCTTCCTTAGCGTATTTCTCGAATATATAACCCCAGGCAGTATTAACGAGATAAAAGACTGCAGTAGCTAAACTTATATCGCTTCTTCCTATTTCTTCAGCAACAATTGTAGCATTTATAAAAGATGCTTCTGACCCACCATACTTTTGTGAATTTAAAATGCCTAAAAAACCTTGCTCAGCCATCTTTTTTATAAAATCTTTAGGTATGTGACTTTGTTGATCTATTTTTTTATAAATAGGTTTTAGTTCATTTTCAAAGAATCTTCTTGCTACATCTTTGAATATTTTCTCTTCTTGTGAAAATTCAAAATCCATTAAAAATAAATCAAAATTATTATTCTTATACTTTCATATTTATTTTAAAATATGCATCGAAGAAAATTTTATATAGCAACAGATGAAGAGATACTAAGCGGAAAAGTAACAGATGTTTATTATCCTAGAACTTATTTGATACTTAAAGAAAAAAATAAACTAGAAACGAATGTAACTATGGATGTTCATGCATACAATTTTCCTAAAAATTATAACTGGGCTGTTTTTTGTGGACTAAAAGAAGTAATCAATTTGTTTTTAGGAAAGAAAGTTGATGTTTATGCTATGGATGAAGGAACAATTTTTAGGTTATATGAGCCTGTATTAAGTATAACAGGGCCTTATTCAGAATTTGGAATTTACGAACCCGTAATAGATGGAATATTAAGACATAATACAAGTATAGCTACCAAAGCTGCCAGATGTAAAAAATTAGCTATGGACAAGATGTTAGTTTTCTTTGGAATAAGGTCTATTCATCCAGCAATAGCTCCTATGGCTGATAGAGCATCTTTTATTGGTGGCTGTGATGCGGTATCAGGTGTTTTAGGGGCTGAACTTTTAGGAATAAATCCTGTTGGAACAATGCCCCATGAACTAACTTTGATCTTTGATGATGTTAAAGAAGCATGGCTTGCCTTTGATGAAGTGTTACCTAAAGAAGTTCCAAGGATAATGCTATGTGATACAATATATGATGAAAGAACAGAAGTTTGGTTGGCTAGCAAAACATTAGGTGAAAGATTATACGGTGTTAGAATTGATACACCTAGTTCAAGGAAAGGAGACATAAGAAAAATATTACAAGAAATTAGATGGATCTTAGACATGAATGGTTTAAAACACGTTAAGATAGTTCTTAGTAGTGGAGTTGACGAGGAAACAATTATAAATACAAGGGACTTGGTGGATATCTACGGAATAGGTACAGCCATTGCTTTTCCACCATCAATAGACTTAGCTTTTGATATAGTTGAAAAAGAAGGAAAACCTTATTCAAAAAGAGGTAAAATGCCTGGGAGAAAGCAGGTATATCGTTGTAAAAATTGTTTTAATGATGTAATACTTTTATTCAATTCGCCAAAACCTGAAAAATGTGGAATATGTGGAGGAGAAATGTTTCCTTTATTAAAAAAGTATATAGAAAATGGAAAATTAATAGAAGAAATAAAAAGTGATCAAGAAATAAAAAAATATGTTTTAGAACAGCTTAAGAAGATTCAGATTTGATCTTTTCCCTCTTAATCATGTCCACGAATATTTTCCATACTCTTTTTACGTTAACATGTCCTGTATAAAAACCACGTTTCTCTAATTTTTTACTTACGTCTTTGCATAATTCAAAAGGCAATATTTTCTTTTTCTTATATTTTTCTGAATTAATAACTTCTAAAATTGCTTTTTCAATATCATCACGAAAAGGATACCCTTTTCTGCTCATCAAGTATTAATATCTTTTATATTTTTAAATTTTTCCTATATAGATTATTTAAAAACCGAAATATTTAAATATTTTTAAAATTTTCTTTATTAAAAATTATTCTTTTATTTAAGCAATGCTAAAATTAGCTTTAAGATGAATATGTCGGATCTAAGTTCTTAATTATTTTTGGAATGTATTTAATTAAATCCTTTGCAATAATTTGGTTTCCATATTCTTCGGTAGCCATTTCTCCAGCTTTACCGTTTATGTAAGCTGCAGCAACAGCGCTTTCAAATAATCTTTTACTTTTCGCCAACAAAGCTGCACATAAACCAGTAAGAACATCTCCAGTTCCTCCAACAGTCATAGCTTGAGTACCTGTTTTATTCAATTTTACTCTTTCACCATCACTTATTATGTCTATATGACCTTTTAACAAAATTACTATTCCTAACTTTTTACTTTCTTCCTTAACTATAAGACTTCTTTCTTCAATTTTATTATAGAATGGCAAATCTTTTCCTGTTAAAATTTTAAACTCTCCTGCATGAGGAGTATATATTGCTTTAATACCATTAGGCTTTTTTGCGACTTCTGTTTTAAGAGCATCTGCATCCACAACTAAATATTTGTTTAATTCTTTTGCTAATTTAAATACTTCTTCTACTCCTTCTTCTACTTCTTGTCCTAATCCAGGGCCAATAGCTATAACATCAGATTTCTCTATGAATTTTTTAAACGAATTAACAGAATTTTTAGTTAATCTTTCTTCTTCATAAGGTATAACTATTAATTCTGGTGCAATTGCTCTTATAGGATTTGCAATCTTTTCAGGTACAGCTAAGTATACTAAATCAACGCCACTTCTTGATGCAGCCAAAGCACTAAATGTAGGAGCGCCATGATAAATTTTTGAACCTCCAATTATTAAAACAACACCATTTTCACCTTTTCTTGAATAAGGATTTCTTTTTTTAAATATAACTTTTGCATCACCTATACCTGCATATATTTCAGCTTCAGGCGGAATGCCTATGTTAGCTTCGATAATCTTCATTTTGTCAGCGAATTTTGCAAGTCCTTTTTTCATTTTATGCATTGTAATAACAACATCACATTTGACATATTCTGAGAAATCTCCTGTAGTAGGATCAACTCCTGTAGGTATATCTATCGATAATTTAAAACAATCTGCTTCATTTATTATCTTTACCAATCTTGATATTTCTGGTCTCAATCTTCCTTTAATTCCTGTTCCAATTAACGCATCGATTATTACATTAGCATTTTTAATTATTTCTCTAATTTCTTCATCGCTTAAGTTAGTTGCTGAAAGAATTTCTATGCTTCTATCCATTTTCTTTAAAATTTTAAAGTTCTCCTTTGCTTCTTCAGTTTTTATATCTTCTTCTCTATGTGACAATATAATTGTTACTTTTCCTCCAAGAGAAGCTATATGTCTTGCTGCAACAAAGCCATCTCCTGCTTTGTTTCCAGTTCCTGCGAATATTACGACTTTTTTTATAAGGTTTAAATTTTTCAAATAATTAGCTATATTTGCTCCAGCATTTTCCATCATTAACCTTCTTGATACGCCTAATTCTTCAGCATTTTCTTCAATTATGTTCATTTCCTCTAAAGTTAACATATCTAATGATTATATGCTAAACTTTATATTATAGCGTTAAATATTCATAATATGCCAACATGCCCAAAATGCGGTCAAGAAGCAGATAAACCAATTAAAAGCTGGACTCTTGCACCAAAAGGTAAAAAACCTTTAAACATAGGCTTATTTAAATGTCCAAACGGTCATTACTTTAGAAAAGCAATTGTTTAAAAAAATTATTTTTTTATATCTATTTAAAATACTCTTAGCAATAACAAGAATGCTATTATTAAACCATAAATTGCCAAAGCTTCTGAAAGACCTAAAATTATAAAGCTCCAAGCTCTCATTGCAGGTTTTTCAGCTACAGCTGCTATAGAAGCTGCACCTGAGTATGCAATGGCTATTCCAGCTCCAATTGCTGCTAATCCAATGGCTAAAGCAGCTCCTACCAATCTTAAACCTTCTTCTAATTCGCCTCCTTGTGCACTTACAAAAGGTATTGTTATAAAGAATAGTATTGTTATTATAGTTAGGAAAGTAGTTTTGTCCATATTTATTTTAATGCTTCTTCCAATTCTTTAAATATTTTTTCTTTTATTTCAGTTATTTTTTTCTCTATTTCTTGGTAATATTGTTGTTTTTCTTCTTCTATTTTTTTCAAAAGCTCATCAAATTTTTCTTTTATTTTATTTTCCATATTTTGCTCTTCTTTCCAATACAGCTTTTATTTTTTTAAGTCTTACAAAATCTTCTCTTTCTCTTTCTTCTAAAGTAGCCACTATATTATAAATTGCTCTTTCATAATTTGGTATAATTATATGCTTTAATGCATTAACTTGTCTTTGAGTTTTTTTAAGTTCCTCAGCTAATTTATAGATCGCATTTTCCTTTTCTGCACAGCTAATTAATAACGGTATTATTTCTTGAAATTTTTTTAATGCTCTGTCTAAAGAACTAGGCGTGCCTATAAAACCATAAGGAATTGTTCCTTTTTCAAATTTAACAGTAAATCGAGGAATTTTTACTCCCATTAAGTTTTCCTCTTTTATATTTACTTCTGCAGAATATGGAGTTACTGTTATTAAGGAATTTAAATTTATATTGCTTTCGCTCATGTATGCTTCATACAATGCATAATATGCATCATAAAGCGGTTCATATATTTTCTTTTTTTCTTCGGTTACCTCATCTATTAATTTATCCAGTTCATGTAAAATAACTTCCCTTTTATCTTCTAAAATTTTCTTAACTTTTTTTGCAAAAGCTAAACTTCTTTTTAATCTTATTAATGTTATTTTTGTAGGTAAAATTTTTCTTTCGAATGATGACATTACGCTTTCCTTTTATAATATTGTTTTATATGCTTTTCTTTTATTCTTGTTAACTCTGATTCTGGTAACATTGATAAAACTTCCCAGGCTAAATCTAAAGTTTTCCATATATCTCTGTTTTCATAATAAGATTGAGCTAAGAATTTCCTTTCAAAGGCTTCACCATATCTTAAATAAAGTAAATCTGTCGGTGTTAAGCTACTTTCACCTACTATTAAAGCTAATGCTCTTAGTTCTTGTGCTCTTGCATATGCAGCATATAATTGACTTGCCACTTCAGGATGATCACTTCTGGTCTTTCCTTCACCTATTCCATCTCTCATTAATCTACTTAAACTCATTAATACATTTATTGGAGGATATATTCCAACTCTATATAAGTCTCTGCCTAAAACAATCTGTCCTTCTGTAATATAAGCTGTTAAATCAGGTATAGGATGGCTTATATCATCGTTTGGCATTGTAAGGATAGGCATTTGGGTTATGCTTCCTTTTTTACCTTTTATTCTACCAGCTCTTTCATATATTGTAGCTAAATCAGTATACAAATAACCAGGATATCCTTTTCTTCCAGGTACCTCTTCTCTTGCTGCACTAATTTCTCTTAAAGCTTCTCCATAATTTGTCATATCTGTAAGAATTACTAACACATGCATGTCCTTTTCAAAAGCTAAGTATTCAGCTAAAGTTAAAGCTATTCTTGGCGTTATTATTCTTTCAAATGCAGGGTCATCTGCTAAATTTAAAAATAATGCACTTCTCTTTATTGCACCTGTTTCTTCTAAACTTTTTTTGAAAAATGATGCCTCATCATGCTGTACCCCTATTGCTGCGAATATTACAGCAAATTCTTCTTCTTGACCAACGACAGTTGCTTGTCTAGCTATTTGTGCAGCTAGCATGTTATGAGGAAGACCTGCACCTGAAAATATTGGTAGTTTCTGTCCTCTTATTAATGTATTCATCCCGTCTATTGCTGAAATTCCTGTTTGAATAAAGTTTGTAGGATAATCTCTTCTCTCAGGATTTATTGGAGCACCATTTATATCTAAGTAATCTCTTGGAATAGGAGGAGGTAAACCATCTATGCATCTTCCTAAACCATCGAAAACTCTTCCCAGCATATCTTCAGTAACAGGCAATTCAAATGTTTTTCCTAAGAATTTAGCCTTTGTTCCTTTTGGAGACAATCCTGTTGTTCCTTCAAAAACTTGTACGATAGCTAAACCAAAACCTACTTCTAACACTTTACCTAATCTTGTTTCTCCTGTTGGAGTTTCAATTTCAACTAATTCATCATAAGCTACATTGGAAACATTTTCTATAATCATTAATGGACCTTTTATGTCTCTTACCGAATAATATTCAATTGAAGTTGTTTTATACATTTTAACTACTTAATATTTTATTAAAATTATCTAATATTTCTTGATGAAGCTTATCTAGTTCATCCGTTTTATCATTTGCTACAGTATATCTGCATCTCATCAACTTTACTATTACCGGCAGCGTTCTTATTTTTGTCAATGGTATATTTTTTTCTAAAGCTATTTTTGCATTTTCATAAAAATCAACAAATAATTTTAGCATTTTGTATTGCTTTTCAACGCTGCAATAACTGTCTACAGGATCAAAAGCGTTTTGCTGTAAAAATCCTTCCCTTATCATTCTAGCAACGTCTAATACTAATTTTTCATTATCAGGAAGAGCTTCAGGACCTAATAGTTTAACAATTTCTTTTAATTCATCTTCTTTTTGAAGTATTTCTTGAATTTTTCTTCTTAATATTAGCCAATCTTTACCTACAAATTTCTCCCACCATTTTGCTACGGAATCTACGTATAATGAATAACTTATGATCCAATTTATAGCAGGATAATGTCTTGAATAGGCTAAAGCGCTATCCAAACCCCAGAAAGTTCTTACAAATCTTAAAGTATGAACTGTAACAGGTTCAGAGAAGTCACCTCCAGGAGGAGAAACTGCCCCAATAACAGTTACAGAACCTATTCTTTTTTCCTTTCCTAATGTAACAACTCTTCCAGCTCTTTCATAAAATTCTGCAAGTCTTGATGCTAAATAAGGTGGGAATCCTTCTTCTGCAGGCATTTCTTCTAGTCTACCACTTATTTCTCTTAAAGCTTCAGCCCACCTACTTGTTGAATCTGCTACCAATACAACATCGTAACCCATATCTCTATAATATTCAGCAATGGAAATGCCAGTGTAAATACTTGCTTCTCTTGCAGAAATTGGCATATTGCTCGTATTTGCTATTAATATTGTTCTTTCCATTAAAGGTCTACCGCTATAAGGATCTGTTAATTCTGGAAACTTTACTAATACTTCAGCCATCTCATTTCCTCTCTCACCACAACCTATATATATTACCACTTTTGCATCGCACCAAGCAGCAATTTGATGTAGCATTACAGTCTTTCCAGTTCCAAATCCACCAGGTATTGCACCAGTTCCTCCTTTTGCTATTGGAAACAAAGTATCAATTATTCTTTGGCCTGTAATTAAAGGTACTTCAGGTTCAAGTCTTTCTTTATAGGGTCTAGGCTTTCTAACAGGCCACTTTTGGTATAAGTTTATTACATATTTATTTTCATTTTTGGAAACTTCTGCTATCGTATCTGTAATATAATATTCGCCTTCCTTAACTATATAAGAAATTTTTCCTTCAATTCCTATTGGAACCATTATTGCATGTTTAATTAGTGTTGTTTCTTGGACGAAGCCAAGTATGTCTCCTTCAGTAACTTCTTCACCTAATTTTACTTTAGGTTCAAAAAACCATTTTTTATCTGTAGGTAAAGGATCTATTGCTACTCCTCTCTTAACAAAATAACCTACTTTTAAAGCTATAATATCAAGTGGTCTTTGTACACCATCATAGGTTCTTCCAATTATACCTGGTCCTAGTGTAACCGATAATGGTTCGCCAGTTTTATAAACAGGTTCGCCAGGTTTTAATCCGCTGGTATTTTCATATACTTGAATTATTGCCTTATCTCCAGACACAGCAATAGCTTCTCCTATTAGCTTATCATAACCAACATAAACAACTTCATACATTTTAATTCCTTCTAAGCCTTCTGCCCTCACTGTTGGACCACTTATCCAACTAATTTTTCCCGCCTTACTCATTTTATTCACCTATTAAAATTTTACCTAATTCTTTTCTTATATAATCTTTTAGTCTATTAAGCCTAGCTTCTATTGTGTTATTTAAAATTATTGTTTTTTCTTTATTTGTTGCTATTATTCCTCCATATTTGCTAGGATTACTCTTTATAATTTCGAAAGTTTTTCTAGGAATTTTTTCATGCAAATATTTCATTAGAAAATCATAATCTTCTTCATTGCAAAAGATAACAATCTCTTCTCCTATAGTTTCTATTGCTTCGTCAACGTATTTCTTGAGAGCATTCTTATAAAGTTGTATATTTCTTTCATCCTTTATTTTTGATAATGCTTCGTTTATTATTTTATCAATATAACTATTAATTAAGTTCAGCTTCAAATTTTTATTTTCCATTTCAGCTAAAGTTATTATTATATTTTTAGAATATTCTATCTTCCTTTTCGTTTCTTCATTAATTTCATTTATTTTAACTAGGGTTTCCTCGTAAACTTTATTTATTATTTTTATAACTTGCTGATACCATTCATCATATTCTTTTTCAACTTCTTTTTTAAATCTCTCGTTTATCTCTTCAATCATATTTTTTAAGCTTTCCATATTTTAAACACCAAGTATTTGCCTTAATATTTTTCTGTAATCAACAATTTTTTTAGGGCTATCCAAAGAAGGAACCTCGTATATCACAGGCACACTTATTTTTCTTTTTAGCTCGTTTATTTCTTCTTGTATTTTTTCAGCTAATTGGTCATGTATAAATATTATAGCTGTTTGTTTTTCCTCAATCAATTTTTTTATTACTTTTTTAGCTTCATTTGGATTTTCAGTAACTATTCCTTCAACTCCTGTTAGAACAAAACCGCTTATAAAGACTTCATTTCCGATCGCTACAATTTTCATTAAATATTATTTGATTATTTTTCTTACATATTTTTTTACCATGAAATTTTGTTTTGTTAGTTAGAAATATATACCTTAGTTGAGCGAGCCAATCCACGACTAAATTTAGGAGCTTCCGGTGTTTAGAGTAGGGTTTACCCCTAGCTCTTCATTTTCATGTTTGGAGATTCTTTCAAATAGCTAAACAATGGTAATCATACGTAGAAAATTAATATACTAGAAAATGAAAAATTTTGAATAAATGGGGGTAGAAAAATTAAACAAAGCCTACATTATAACTTCAAAATCAAATTTAGATAAGCTTATTAGTAAGTTGATCGATTTTGAATACTTTCATGTAAATGAATTAAGAGAAGAAAAAACAGAATATGGCTCATATTTGATACAAAATTTAAGTAAATTTTCTTCAGAAATGGATAGTTTACTAAGCGAATTAAATGTTAAAAAAGAATTTGGGGTTTTAGATTATTTATTATCAAAAGAAAAGTATAAAAAGAATGTTTATGATTTCGTTTCAATTGAAGATTTTTTAAATTTTTCAAAACAAAAAATTAATTTTCTTAAAAATACTTTTATGCCTTATATTGAAGAAAAAAGGAAAAAAATTAAAGAAGTAGGCGAAAAAGAGTCTTTAAGAGAGTATTTAACATATTTCCAAAAAATTAAAATACCTATATCTAAGTTTCTTACAATTAAAAATTTTCTTATTACTCTAGTTGTAACTACTGAGAAATCATTAATTGAATTACAGAAGAGTCTTCCTTCTGAAGTATTCATTGTAAGTGAAAAGGTAACCGAAGATAAATATGTAACATTACTAATTGCAAAACCTCTGTTTCAAGAAAAATTAAATAGAATATTGGGAAGTTTGGACATAAAAGTCATTAATGTAAAAGAATTTTATGGATTAAATATTGAGGAATATTTGAATAAATTAAATATAGAAATAAATGAATTAAAGAAAAAGATTGATGAAATCTCAGCCTTTATTGATAAAACGATTAAGGAAAAGTATAATGAGCTATTGGAAGTATATGAGTTAATTTATCTGCAGTATTTAAACGCTTTAAATTTAAAGTTCTCTAAAGTTACAAAGCATTTTATAATTATTGAAGGATACATTCCAGCGAGAATGAAAACTCAATTTTCTCTTCATTTGAAGGATTTAGCTTATGTAGAGTATTATGAATTAAATAAAAACGAAATTAACAACGCTCCTTCTTTAATATTAAATAAACCTATAATTAATGCGTTTGAATTAATAACCAATATGCACGGGAAAGCAAGATATAATGAAATTGATCCAACACCTTTTATTTTCTTCTTTTTTTCAATCTTCTATGGTTATATGTTTGCTGATTTTGGAGGAGGGCTCATATTGTTCTTACTTGGTATTCTTTTATATGTTAAAACTTTAGGTAATTTAAAGCGATGGGGAATTTTAATTATGTGTTTGGGCGTTTCTAGTATGATTTTTGGACTTATTTATGGTGAATTTTTCGGTTTTGGGATTCCTTTTATTAAATATGAACCAATATTGGAATTGATGAATCATAAAACAAAGGAAATGAATCCTGCTACGATCTTATTCGTAATTCAACTTAGTTTAATAATCGGAGTAATTCATATCACATTAGGTATGTTTATTAGATTTGTAAACGGTATAATTGCTAAAAATTATGAGGATATATTAGGTGGAATAGCTTATTTAACTTTCTATCTTTCCAGCGTTTTTTTAATGTATGGTCTAATAGTAGTAGGTTTTAATTTTAACAATTTTGCATACGGTTCAAGCTTAATTTTAGGCATTCCTGCTCACATATACTCTAAAGTTTTCTCCGTGTTATCTCTTTTTGGATTAGCTTTAATATTTTCATTTAAATATCTAGCTCACAGATTTGAGCATGGAGCTGAAGTAAAGCTTAAAAGTTATTTGGGTGAAGGAGCCATAGAAGTATTTGATTCAATAACGAGATTACTTTCAAATACGATCAGCTATGTACGATTAGCTATATTGGTAATAGTTCATACCGCATTATTATTAAATCTAAACCTTGTGACCAATATTTATCTTGGTAATCCAATTATTACTACCATAGTTGTTACAATTGCTCTTATATTTGGTAATATAGGTATAATTTTAATGGAAGGTTTCATAGTGTTCATACAAGCATTAAGATTGCATTTATATGAATGGTTTACTAAGTTTTATTATGGCGACGGAAAAGAATTTAGAAGGTTTCTAAAAGAAGGAAATTATACTCGACTGAGCTACTCCGCCCTAAAGGGCGAAGCTACCAGCATTTAGAGTAGGGTTTTCCCCTATCTCCTCATTTGCTTATTTGAGAAGCTCAAAACTTCTCATCCCATAGCTCTCATTAATCTATGGGCTATATTGAGCTCTTTCAAGGAAGCGTTCCTATTTATATACTAGTTTAGCCTATAAACTATCATCTCTCATAATTATATCTTTTCTTTAACCTTTGGAATAATTTTTACAACTATTTAAGCTTTGCTTATTCATTCAGAATTAAAGCTATGGGTTTTTCTGGCGCTCATTTTATAACTTATAAATGAGATAATTCTTTTATAGAATTAATAATTTATAAATTTCGCTTGGTTTTATACCATTTTTTATACCAAATATAATAGTTATTAAATTTTGCACCTCAATTTCTTTAAGTTTAATGAAAGCTATAACAACATCTAAACTATTGGAACCTGTTAAAAATTTCGATAGAGAAATTTTGTATATATAAACTTTAAATTGTTTTTCTAAGTTAGGCAGATCTTCTCTTGTTTTAACTTCCTCAGTAATCAATTGGGAATATTTTGTATTTTTTAAAATTTGAAAACAATTTTCTATTTCTTCACTTGTAATTAGACTATTTAATATTTCCTCTGAGATGAAGAATATTTTTGGAACAATGATTTCTCTTTGAAAACCAACATCTAAACCCAAATATTTTGCTCTTAAAATGGCTAAAATGTTATAGAAATCAATTTCTGCTCCTACTATATCTCTGCAAGCTTTAGCATCTTGTAAATTAATTTTATTTAAAGAAGAAACTATATTATTTATGTATAATTTATCGAAATAGATATCAAAGATATTCAAATTCTTTTTTTCTCTGTATAAATTATAAGCTTCTTGAATTGTTTTACCAAATTCATATTTACTTAAAATTGATATAGCATCTTCTAGGGTAGCTTCTTCTAAAACTTTAATAATTGTATCTCTCCTGCCCAAAAAAGCTTCTGCATCTAAAATTATAGAATTATAAAGTTCAGAATATGTCTTTTTTAATGCTTTCCCTTTAAGAACTACTTTTAGGTTATGTAATAAATATTTATAAAAGTAAGCTAAAATTATTGGTGAGTAGTTCGATGCTATTATAATTTCTGTAAAGTGTCTTATTAAATTTCTTCTTAATGCATGTTCTATATCTATCAACTTAAAATCTGGAGATATCTCAGCTATTTCTTTTTTATAATCTGTAGATTTAAGAATATCTAAAGCATCGTTTATTGTTTTTTGTTCAATTAATCCCTCAAGTATTTCTTTAGTTATAAGGTAGCCTTTTTTAACCCTGGCTCTTGTTGAAGCATATAAACTACTCATAATAATATTTCAAGAACAATCTTTATCCCTTCCTCCATTTTACCTTCTATTACTTGTTTCATTTTTTCTATTTCTTTCTCTCCTTCTTTTTTAATTAATTCTGCTTTTTTTCTTGCCTCTTCTTCTTCCTTTTTTAATAAAATTTTGCTTTCTTCGGTAAATTCATTGATAATTTTTTCTGATAAATTCTTTGCTTTACGTTCTGCTTCTTCTGCTAGTTTTAATTTTGTTTCTTCGAGATATAATTTCATTTTTTCGATTTCTTTTTCGTATTTTTCTAGTATTTCTATTATTGATGAAATTTTACCCATTATGGTTTAATTTTTAAAGATAAAATTTAAATTCTTTTGTTGATATTTTTAAAACGTTATGGGGGGAAAAGGAAAGAAAGGTATTTCGCAAATAGCCAAAAGACAAGAAAAAGAAATGAAAAAAGCTCAACAGCAAAAGAAGCCGCATACTGTTGAAAAGAAAGAGCAAAAAACAAAAATAGCTTTGACTGCTACGGAAACGAGTATACTTGTTAGTATAAGAAATGAAATTAAAACTATGCCATATATTTCTGCGTGGTCTATTAGTAGTAAGTATGGAATCACTATGGGAGAAGCTAAAAGATTATTACAAACATTAGAAAAAGAAGGTTTAATAAAATATGCTTATAAGCATTCGAGAAATCCTATCTTTACTGCAGCTTAACTTTTTAAGTTAATCCTTTTTATTCCTTAAAATAATCAATGAACTTCTTCTGCTTTTTGTAACCATCAATAAGTTTATCTGTTGCAGTTATTGTTCCTAGTTCTTTATCCCAAACTATTAATCCTTCTTCACTTAATTTTTTTAATATTGGATCTATTTCTTTTATTTTATCGCTAAAATCCAACCTTAGACGTAATTCACCTACACTATAATACCTTGCTATGTATTCTTTAACCTTTTCAATGTATTGTAACTGGGGTTTTTCTATTTTTATTTCCTCCTTTATCTCTTCAAGTTTCTTTTCTTTAATCTCTTCTTCAACTTCTTTTATTTCTATCCTTTCAGGAAGAGGGAATAAAGGTTCTGATTGAGCCCATCTTCCACTTTGAGCTATCAATCCTTTTTCGTCTAATTCGCCGATAATTGTGCTTAAAACTAATTTATTAATATTTTTACTCTTACTCCACTCTAATATCTCATTTATAGTTAAAGTTTTTTTAACTCTAAGAAGTTCTAAAAGGGATTGAGCTAAAGGACTAATATTATCATTCATTATGAATAAGATAATAAAATAAATTTTTAATAAAAATATTATTTTGTGAATAGTAAAGAAAAACAAAGTGAAAAATTGCTTCAAGAACTTCTTAATTTGATACAAGAAGCAAAAACAAATTTCTACTATTATGTTTCTAAAGGTTATTTGAATAGCGAAGGAGTAAAAATTAAAATACAAATAATTAAAAAATATCTCGAATTACAAAATGAAAGATCCGTACTAAAATATTTAAATAAAAATCGTGAAGAAGATCTTATTAAACTTATTAATGTAATTGAAAAGACACTTTAAAAATAATAGGGCTTTTTTACTGGCGGAATAGTATAAAGGTAAATTTTATGGGTTCTTCCAGAATCATAAATTTCTTCAACTTTTGTAGGAATCCAACCGGGTATTTCAAAATCGTGGCTTACTACTCTACTTCCTGGTCTCAGTTCTTTTTCTAATTTAGATCTTAATTTTTCATTTACGCTAGTTAATAAATATAATGTAACAACATTCGCTTCTTTTAAAGGATACTCAAATAAATTACCATGAACGATTTGAACTTTATTTTCTAAGTTATATTTCTTAATTTTTTCTTCAATATTTTTAACGAAATCATTTCGTATTTCTACACCAATACATTTCCCTGCATTAAATTCTAATGCACCAATGAATAAAATTCTACCGTCTCCCGCTCCTAGATCAACAAGAACTTCTTTTTCCTTTAGATCTGCTAATTTAAGCATTTTTCTTACCACGTTTTCTGGTGTAGGAACAAAGGGCACCTCAGGTATATAGTTCCCTCCCATATAACTTTATTTTTAATTATAAATGATTTAAATTTTTTGAATACTTTATTCATATTATTTCAACAAAAGTCTTCCTCTTTTAAAGCGTGGAGAAAATCAGTTATAGATTTAAATAGGATACTGAAGATATAAATTATCATGACTTTCAGTGCAGCTTTTACGAGAAGCATGCAAGAATGGATTGAAGAGCAGAAAAGAATTTTAGAATTAGCTAAAAGAAGTATGGAAAGTTTTAAAGATGCTGATAGGTTATCCTTATTAATAGCATCAAGAACGGCATGTCAGCATATAAGCAGGACGATAAAAGGGTTTGAAAATTGGTTAAATAATCCAGCTATAACTACAATTATGCCTCAAAGTATGTTAAAAGAAATACAGGAGAAAATATGGAAAATAATGATCGAATTGATTGAATTTGATGCCAAACATACTAGTGATTTCTTAAATTATATAAAAGATAAGGAGAAAATATCTACAATTCCTTCATTATTATTAAGGGAAGAGAAAGAAGAAAGAACACCACCTTACTCTTTATAAATTATTTCCCTTTTTTGAAAAAGAAGAAGATAAAAATACCTAAGAAAACTAAACCTACCAATAATGCAACATCTCTTGTAGGATTTAATTCTTGATTTTTTATTCCTTTACTGTCTGCATGAATTTTTGTTAGAGGACCCCATCCAAAAATATCAGTATATGCTCTTGCAGAAATTTCAGTTAAACCTTTAAGTTTTCCAAGTTGGATCTCTACAATTATAGGATAACTTTCATTACCGCTAAAATAATATTTTCTGTATAATGACGAATTAACATAAATTTCTAAAATTAGAACTTTTTCCCTCTCATTATCAGGCTTAAGTACAATAATGTTAAATTTTCCTTCCTCATAATCTATATAATCTATAACAATTTTTGAAATAGCATGAGTATTTGGTAATAAAATAAGCTGTAGTATTAATATTGAAATAATTAGCTTTTTCATAAGGAAATTTATAAGTTGATACTATAAATATTTATATGCCTTACATATTAAAAGAGGAATTCTTTGAAAATTTTTTTCCTTTATCACTTTCTCATCATGTATTTGAATTAAAAGTTGGGGCATTTTCTAATTATGAAAGGTTAGTTAACTTTACTAAAGATGACATATTTTGCTTAGTGTCTAATAAATTAATTCCAAAGGAATATAAAAAGTATGAAGGGAACGATCCAGACGCTCTAGTATTAGTATCGAATTTTATAATTGAAGAAGATTTTATAAATAAAATTTTACAGAATATAAGCAAAAAATTAGTAATAAAATCTGGTAATAAAATAATAGGTTATTCTTATTCTTTAATTGACTCTGAGTTTAAACTAGATGCTAATGTAATTAATACGGAAGTTAAAATAATTCAAAAAGTTTACGATCTAATTAAGTATAATAAAGAAATTTTATACAAGGATGTTTTAAGATTAAGTCGTATACATAATGAATTAAAGTTCAATTATAATAGAATAGGAAAATACCCTTTAATAACCGATGGAGACATTTATTTAGAACCTAATGTAATATTTGATCTTAGAGAAGGCCCTGTTTTCATAGGAGATGGTGCATATATACAAGGAAATACTAGAATTGAAGGGCCTTCTTATATTGGAAAAAATACTTTAATAATCACCAATTCAAATATTCGTAGATCTTCTATTGGAAATAATTGTACAATAGGCGGAGAAGTTACTAATTCTATTATATTAGATTATACGAATAGTAGACATAATTCATATATAGGTGATTCTTATCTCGGGGAATGGATAAATATTGGAGCATTATCTGTTGTTTCGAATCTTAAGAATACTTATGGAATTATCAAGTATGATAATTTATATACCAAAGAAGAAACAGGGATGAAAAAACTTGGTGTAATACTAGGTGATCATGTAAAAGTTTCCATCGGTTCTTTACTGTTTGGAGGCAAAAGTGCAGGTTTTTCCTCCCATATATATTTTACGTTAAATAAAAGTATACCTAGTTTTACATTATGGAATGGTGAAAAAAATGAAGGATATGAATTTTTATTTGAATCTTCAATAGAGGTAGCTAAAAGATATATGCAGAGCAAAAAAGTTGAATTCACAGAATATCATTACAAGTTGTTTAAGAATATTTTTGAATATACAGCAAAAGATAGGGAAAAACTTGGTATTAAAAGAGGGCGTTTTAATTTAGAAAGTTAAACAACTATATCATATGATACATTTTCTAATTCCTCACTTTTGTATTTCCCTTCCCCCTCTTTAAGAACTTCCATCTCGTTTATTCTTAAAGTATGTTTAATATCTTCATAGTTTTCTTTAATTATATCGAAAAAGTTTTTAGCATAAATAGTAACTTTACTTAAATTTTCTGCTAAAGAAATACCTAATCTTAATTTAATTCTTCTTAATTCAGCTATTGTTTTAGTTAAAATTTCCCCTCTTTTTATTATTACTTCATTAATTTCTTTATGTTCAGGATATTTTTCTAAATGAATTGTCAAGACGTTTTCCTTTAAATTATGATAAATTTCCTCGGTAATAAAAGGTGCAAAAGGTGCCAATAATAACAGGATTTTTTCTAATGTATATCTTAAAACATAAAAAGCTACCTCATCGTTCATTGCGGTTCTGTATTTAACTGCTTCTAAATATTGATCACAGAATTTATTCCAAATAAAAGTTCTTATTTCGTTTACTGCATTAAAGAAGTCCATTTCCTCCATGTACATATTAACTTTATTAATAACATTCTGTAGCTCATTTAAAATCCATAAATCTATTAATTTCTCGATCTTAGGTATTTCTTTTACTTCTCTAGTAAATGTTATAACATATCTTGCCGCATTCCATAACTTATTCAAAAATCTTTTATTGAAATCTAAATCCTCAAATCTTACGCTAACATCTGAACCCACTTTAACTGAACTTAATGCCCATAATCTAAAAGCATCTACTCCATATCTATCTAAAAGTTCATCAAGAGGAATGACATTTCCATAACTTTTATGCATCATTCTTCCATCTGTACCTCTAACCATTCCATTTATAAGGGCTGTTTTAAAAGCAACATCGTTAAAAAGTACGTAGTGTCTTAATAAAAGATAATAGTCCCATGTTCTTATTATATCGTATCCATTTGGTTGTAGATCTGCAGGAAATAATCTAGGATCAAAGTTATCGGGCCATCCTGCATGAACTGCGCATGTAATGCTTGAATCCATCCATGTATCTAAAACATCATTTTCGCCAACAAATTCATTACCACCACATTTAGGACATTTTTCTATTTTGGGTTTTTCTAATCTTGGGTCAACAGGAACCCAATCTTCTTCAGCCACAATAACTTCGTTACAGTTTTTACAATACCATGCAGGTATCACTGTAGCAAATACTCTTTGTCTTGAAATAACCCAGTCCCAGCTTAACGAATTAATCCAATTTTGTAACCTTTTTATTTGATAAGGCGGTATCCATTTAATTTTATTAGCTATTTCCAAAATCTTTTCAGATAAGGCTAATGAACGGAAGAACCATTGTTTTTTAGGAATAATTTCAACAAGACTATGACATCTCCAACATTTTCTTATTTCCCCATCTATTATTTCTGTTTTTATCAAATATCCTTGCTTTCTTAGTTCTTCAACTATCTTTTTCCTTCCTTCCAATATGCTTAAGCCTTCTAAAATTTTTCCTGCATAGGAATTAAAACGTCCTTTATCATCTATAATAATTATGACAGGTAAATTGTTTTTCTTTTGTATCCTCACGTCACCCTTATCACCATAAGTACATATCATCATTGCTCCTGTACCAAAGCTAGGATCAACTTCATCTGAAGTTATTATTGGTACTTCTCTTTCATAAATTGGCACGATCGCAATTTTATTTAGATAATTAGAATATCGTTCATCATTAGGATTAACAGCTACAGCAACACAAGCACCTAATAATTCAGGTCTTGTAGTTGCAATAGTTATATTATTTCCATCTTTTAACTTGTAATTTATGTAATATAATTCCTTTTTTACAACATCATCTTCAACTTCAGCTTCTGCTATTGCTGTTTCACATCTAGGGCACCAAAATACTGGGTGTTCTCCTCTATAAATATATCCTTTTTTATAAGATATTATAAAAGAAAGTTGCGTTCTTTTCCAGTAGTTTGGATCCATTGTGAGATACTTAAGATCCCAATCAAAAGAAATGCCAAGTCTTTTAAAAGATTTTTCCATTTCTTCAACCCAAATTCTTGTATATTTAACACACAGATTGTAGAATTCTTTCCAATCCATTTCACTTTTCTTCTTTTTTATTAAATTTTCTACTCTTACTTCTGTAGGTAATCCATGGCAATCAAAACCGATTGGAAAATGAACATTATAACCCTTCATTCTTACATATCTTGCAACTGTATCACAATAAACATAATTAAACGCATTTCCTGGACTCAATTCACCGCTAGGATAAGGTGGAGGTGTATCTATAGAATACGTTGGTTTATTTTTATCATCGACAAATTTGTATATTTTTTTCTCTAACCAAATTTTTATCCATTTCTCTTCTATACTTTTATAGTTGTATTCTTTGAGCATAAATATTCAATAACATTAATACATGGAAAGATTTTTATTTTTTGATTATTTTAATAATATGAGCGATTGTGAGTGATGAATTATTAGCTATTTATTACAAAATTATGAATAATCGTACTGCTAGAAAAACGATTTTAATTCTAGGAGAAAACAAATATGCTAAAGCTACCGAATTAATTTCACAACTTAATGTTTCACCAGGAACTTTCTATGATGCATTAAAAAAATTGAAGGACGTAGTTGAAAAAACTTCTGATGGAAGATATACTTTAACGGATATGGGTAAAAAATTATATTTACTTCTTTTAAATGAAAGTAAAAGTATTTCAACTCCTCCATCTCAATTTACAAATTTTGTTCAATCTTTTCCTTATTTATTTCCATTAAGTTTATTTAAAATGATAAATAAATTACAGCCTAACAAGTTTATTCTTTTAATTATAGGGATATTAAGTCTTGGTGGTTTTGGTTTCTTTATTACCAAATTATTGCCCTTTGGATTTTTTGTATTTCCGCCTTATTCAATTCTTATAAACATTCAAGCTTTTTATAACTTAATTATTTTCTTTTTAAATCTTGTATTTATAATAACTTTAACTTATTTATTAACATATACTTTAGGAGAAATAAAAAATTCTTTACATTTTATTTTATCATTAACTTTTACTTATATACCAATAATAATTTTTGTTTTTATTTATTATATATTCCATCAATGGTTTTATGAACTATTTTTAAATAATATGATATATTATTATCTAATATTTTTACCAATATTATTTTATTCATACACTTTAACTATTAGCTGTATTTTTGAAAATGCCAACATAAGAATCGAATCAGCCTTTATTATTGTTACATTCATTTTGTTTGTAACGTTTATTGGAGTAAACATTATTGATGTACAAATCAGAAGTTATTTAATTTAAATAATAAAAACTTTTGAATTTGTTTTTATAAAATTATTCACTAAAACGTAAGAAATTAAATATGACCAATAGCTAATTAGAAATTATACGTTTATAAAAAATGAAGGAAGCTAGAGACTTTGAAAAAAATATGGGAATTCATTATTATATTACCGATACTCAGCCTTTATTTGGCATAATTAAATATAAGCCTGAAGATTTTATTGTTGAAGAAATTCTGAGAGACGGTACAATACTAAATATCGATGGAAATTTTAAATTAAATTTTCCTGATAAAGGAAATTTTCTTTACATAGTTACTTTGAAAAGAAATTTAAATATATATGAATTGATCAATTCACTTGTAAATAATTTAAGAATTAGTCATTCTTACGTAGGAGTTTCGGGTGTCAAAGATAAAAGAGCTGTTACGACACAATTAGTTTCAATTAAAGGTTATAAAAAAGAGCTTATTGAGCAGGTAAAATTTAAAAAAATTAAAATACTTGCTTCTGCTTATTCATATGGTCCCTTAAGATTAGGAACGCATTTAGGGAACCGTTTTACAGTAACTATTCGTAAAATAAATTTAGATAAAGATACAATTTATAATATTGCCTCGGAAGTTACCAATATGCTTAATAACATTATAATACCAAATTATTTCGGTTATCAAAGATTTGGAATTCCTAGACCTTTTACTCATGAGATTGGAAAAGCTTTAGTTTTAAACGATTATGAAAAAGCTGTTAGATTCTTAGTAGGCAATCCCGACCCACTTGAGCCTGAAGAAAATAAGATAGCAAGAAAAATTTATGATGAAACAAACGATCCTGCAGAAACTTTAAAATACTTACCTTCAAATTTATATTACGAAAGAATAGTCTTAGAATATTTGCTTCATCATCCTAATGAATATGCTAATGCCTTAGCAAAATTGCCTTCAAGTATTTTAAGGTTGTTTTTAGAATCATATAGTTCATATTTATTTAATAAATTTTTATCTGAGAGAATAAATTCCATTGGTTTTAATTTAAATGAAGGTGACCTAGTATCTCCTTTAGATAACTTAAGTCCAATAAATTATGTTTTCGAGATAGGAAGAAATATAAGTAAAGAAAGAGCTTTGTGGTTGCTGGAAAAAAGTAAGGTAGCAATTGTTCTTCCTGTTATTGGACACAGGGTTAAATTAAATGGTGGATATATGCGAGATATTGAAAATAAAATTTTGATAGAAGAAGGTGTACGAATTTATGATTTTAAGGTAAAGTTAACCGATGAGAAAACAGTAGCATTAAAAGGAGCTTATAGAAGAATAGATCTTAAATTAATACATCCCATCGAGTTTCAAATAATTTCAGACGAAATATTTAATGCTCATTCACTTTTGCTTAGATTTTCTCTACCTAGAGGTTGTTATGCTACTATAATCTTACGTGAATTTATGAAGAGTCCTACGCCAGCCTCCTATATAGGCAAAGCTAACGGTTATTTTTAATATATTCGTAAAGTTGGTGAAGATAATCAAATATTGCATTTATATTTTCTTCTGTTTTATTAATTTTGTTTTCCAATACATTTAACCAGTTTTTTATCTCTTCCTTCTCTTTAACTTCTGTTGTTTTCACCAAAGTAATTTCTTCTTTAAGACCTTTAATTTCCTCGTTAATACTATTTATTCTTACTTCTAATTCCTTTAAAGTAATTTTTTTCGAAGACATCTGTTAGTATTATTAATTTTTATTTATATGATTTTTATTTTATGGTAAACAAAAAAACAAAAATTATTTTTTCATGAAGTATAATAAGGTCTTATAAAGTTGGGCCGATATAAAATAGGTAAGCCCAGCGTATAAATAGCACGTTCATCCATGTTAAAAAAGCGAAAATAAAAAAATTAATAAATTTTATATTTGGCACCTTTAAAGAAAAATAATAAGCTTGTAAAATAACTGAATAAATAACC
>JAVVGB010000001.1:0-87273 GCA_032249315.1 Thermoproteota archaeon | reverse complement strand
AACATAATCTCTTGCATGCGCTAAAATTTCTTTTCTTTTACTCCACCAGTCTGAGCTCATTTAAGAACACTTTAACTACATTAAATTCCTCAGGCTTAATATTATTTAAATTTAATCTTTTATTTACTAGAACCAATATGAAATATTATCTTTAAAAGTGGTCTGTAAAAATAGTAAAAGCAAATGAAATTTTTTTTATAATAACTGTTTCATTAAGAAAATTAAGACATCTAATTGAGAACATAAAAACATTTAGCTAAGGATAAGACTTCCTTCAAAGCATTTCATCCGCTTCTCTTAAGATCAGGATTTAACTCCTTCAGCATTTCGCTTATTCCAATTATTTCAATCGCTGTAATTTCATTTGTTTCTTCCTCTGTGAATAGAGTCGCAATGGCTTTCATCTCTAATGGTTCTCCAACTTCAGTATTGCTAGACTCTTTAAATCTTATGAACAGCATATCATGCTTCACATCCAAATACGTCTCAATAACCCTCCTTGGTAGCTTTATGCCGCATCTACTTTCAATACTCAATAACAGCTTCTCAAGATCTATTTCAAGTAAAGATCCTACCACTATTTCTAATCACCCCTAATCCATCGCCTATTTCTTTGTTTATCCCTGTTTTCTATTATTAAATGTAAGAGATAATGCTAAGCTTGCACAAAATCAAAGGAAAATTGTTAAGCTGCTCTCAGCAATTTTATAGATAAATTGCTCCTATTAGTCTAAGATGAATTAGGGTCACGGTTGCACCCATATCATCAACATGACTCCTATAGTCCACTTAAAGTTGCTATGCATCTCATCTCTTAACTGTGTCATTTCGCTTCTAAGTTCCTTTACGTCCTCCTTTGTTGCTACATTTGGAAAAAGTGAATTTATAATAAATTCTTTATTTATTTCTTGTTTGCCAAGGTCTAGTAATAATTAGATTGAAAGTAATTACAAAATATCATCAAGTATCTTTGAATTTCTTAAGTATTATTTTTATATAAATGATTTCTTGTAAAACTTAAGATAATTACAGAAATCTTTTTACTCAAACTGGCAGCGTTGCATAAAATCTGTAAATAATTGAAATGCTGAGACAAGAGTACTTTAATTTTCACTTATTTTAAATTACGTAAAATTAGCGTGCTAAAAATACTCATTAGTTTAGCATTTAAGCTTGAAAGTTTAAGTGTAAGTCTTCTTTGTAAAGGCATATCTGATAATTTGGGTATTAAAGTTGTTCTTCTACCTAATATCATTGAATATAAAGCTATGTTTGATAAATCTATTAGTGCATTTGATATTTTCTTAGCCTTTAGAAATACGCCAGGAGTTTCATGATCCTTAATTAACTTAATAATTTCAAAATCGCTAAAAATTTTCTTCACATCCTCAATCTCATACCTCCAAAAATCATAAGGATATGCATGATATGGGAAGCCATAGGACCTAGTTGTGATATTATATCCACCGCTCTTTAAAACACTTTTCATGTTATTTATCACTAATCTCCAGTTTTGAACATGTTCTAACAATTCTGTACTAATTACAATATCAAAAGATTCAGGACCAAAATATTCAACTAATTTTTCAGCAGGCAATATTACATCAACAAACTTCCAGCCTCAATATCAACACCTACATACTCCCTAGGCGAGCAAAAATGCTCAATCAGCGGTCTCACACTACCATTAACATACCTACTCCCAACCTCAAGAACTCTTTTACCATTAAATTCCGCAGGCTTAATATTATCTATGAAAAACTCAATAACAGCTATATTACACATATAAAATGTCTAACTTTGTGAACTTATCGCAAATCATTCAAGTATATAAGTTTATGCATTACTTTTATGACCAATTTAGATCAGTTAAGTTGCACATTTAATACTTGGAGAGAAACTTAAATATTTCATTACGAACTCTTTATTATTTTTCTGCGTATATTGTGCCATGATCTGATAAATGATAAGTAAGCCAGTTATGTTTATATATTCTAAATTTGCTGAAACCTTTGTTTTTTAATTTATTTATTATATAATCTACTTTAGGTCTATTGAAGTCTGTATATTCAATTTTCACTTTTTCAAATTTTGAAATTGCATCATCTTCAATAATGTAATATTCGCAGCCTTTACAATCAGCTTTCAACAAGTATGGTTCATTTAAATTGTTTTCTTGTAGAATCTTTCTAAGACTTACACTTTTAACCTTTAATGTTTTTCCTTTAGTCTGACCATATATGCTAAAACCCTTGTTTATGTTTCCTCCTATTGATATTTCGATTTCTTCATCTTTCCCTACCGCTTCATTAAATATTTTTATTCTATCTTTTAAATGCGGATTTAATTCAATGTTTTTTTTCAGCCAATAAAAATTGACCGGATGCGGTTCATAAGCATAAACAGTCGCTCCAAATTTTGCATAATATAATGCTGTATCCCCAACAAAAGCTCCAATGTCAACAATTACTTTGTCTTTTAAATCAAATCCTACGAAATGAATATCGTGAATGAAGGTTTCAGAGAAAATCAAGGGATCTACTGAGTATAAGTAAAAGCACAATCCGTTCGGTAAGATTAGAATTTTATTCTGCCAGTCAACGCGCCAGCAATATTCACAATTTTCTTTTGCAGTTTTTAAAGGAACATTCTTATATAACTCGTATAAAACATAAGCTAACCATTTTGTTTCTTTGTTAGCATCTATTATTAAACCACTTCTAAATTTTAATTTTGCTTTATCTTTAATACCTGCAAAATATAAAACTGCATCACTAAAATTTTCAAACGTTCTAGCTATGTTTTCAATTTCTAAAATAAAATTAATCCTTCCTTTCAAAGATGAATAAATTGGCATTAAGATTTTATCTTTTAGCATAATTTTCTATATAGCGCATAAAGTCTCTGGGAGACCATTAAAGGATCATAATTATCTCTAATATATTTTATACAATTTTCGCGCATATAATGTAATAGATCTTTATTTTCGATTAAATCGATAATTATTCTTGAAAATACTTCTTCATTATATTCTTTAACTAGGTATCCAGTTTTTCCATCTATTATAAAATCTAAAAATAATGGAGTGTAAGTAGCTATTACAGGCAAACCAGCAGCCATAGATTCTAATAATGAAGTTACTCCAGGTCTGTTTCGTAAATAAGGTATTAGAGATATATCGCAACTTGGCATAACTTTTTCTCTAAGGATCTTATTTTCCAAAGGGCCTAGAAATTCGATACCTTCGCAATTTATTTCAGGAGGAATTCTTTTAGAAACTATTATTAATTTAGCAGATTTAACCCTTTCTTTGACTTTTTTAAATGTTTTTACTACCATTAAGCCTCCTTTATCTATAAAGTTATAACCTACAAAAAGTATTCTGAATTCCTTTCGTTCTTCTTCATCTTTATTCTTTTTTACGATGGGAAAAGGAGGTGGAATGAATTCTATTTTATGAGGAAAGCCTAGCTTAAGTAATAAGTTCACCATGCTCTTTTGCCATGCGAGAAAAATTCTTTGTTCATCTTTAAAGAAATCTACTAAATATTTAAATAAATGTTTCAATTTCTCAAGAGGAACATTATGATAATAATATAGATAATCAATTGGAGATGGATCTATTTCATAAATTGTAGGTTTATTGAAGCTGATCAATTGACCTCCAGTATATGTTATTATATGTGCTAAATCGATATTTTGTAAAAACAGACCTCTACCTCCTTTACCTACGGAAAATGCATAAGATAAACCGTTAGAGAGATTATCTAGAATTAATTTGCTCGGTCTGCTATAAAACCATATAAAATTATAGCTTAATTTGTTTATATTTGTTAGATAAATTGTTTCAGGCGGTTTATATTTAAGCCTTAATTTTTTTGCAGTTGCTAATCCATGTGCCCAATTGTCAGGAGGTCCTTCTAGATATACCTTGATCATTTTTGATTAATTAGATGTTAGTACTTTGTTTATGGTAACAATATAGAATAGTCCCGGTCTGTAAAAATCGCCTAAGTTTATTACTATAAATCCTCTTTCTTCAAGTAAATCTGAAATTTGTTTTAGATCCTTGCTAACTTCGATTATAAGGTATTTAGTCAACTTTAACGTATATTCAGAACCTTTGAGAATTTCATATTCTGAACCTTCAGCATCGATTTTTATCAAGTCTATTTTCTTCAATATATCTGATTTAGTAATTTCATCCAAAGTTATTGCTTCTATAACTATGCCGTTGCTGTTATTGGTAACAATGCTGGACATCGCTGGTACATCTTTATTCTCAAAAAACTTTATTTTTGCTCGATGAATGTATGCAACATGTTTATACACTATTGCATTTTTAACATTATTGTAGTAGATATTTAGAAGTAAGAATTTATAATTTTCAGAATTAGGTTCAATAGCGATTACTTTGCCTTTTATTGCTTTCTTAGCAAATCTTATTGTATATCCTCCTCTATAAGCTCCAACATCGATTATTACAGAATCTTCTTTAACCAAAGCTTGTGAAAGTTTTAACACATCTCTTTCTGCTTCAAGTAAAAGATGAATTAAATCTAAAGTATTACAATCAAAAATAAATTTTAATTTTTGTTTATCTTCAAAGAAAATAATTGTTAATTCTTTAAGCCCTAAAATTTTTGCTATCTTTTCAAATCTTAACTTAGAAAGATATAAATCACGTGTTTTTTCAAATCCGAAAAATAAATAGATGAAAGAAATTATAAAAAAGGCAATATTTGTTGCAATAGCACTTATGATAACCTTGATTATATCTCTTGGAATATAAGGTAGAATCATGCCTATTTTTATTTCGCCTCTTTTTGATGATGGAAGAATTATTAACATTTCTTCAAAATCTTTTGAATTAACTACATTTAATGATTTTTAGGTAATAATTGAACGAGAACTAAATTCTTCTTTTTATGCTTTCAATTACATAATTTGCCCTATGTTGAGGTGTATGATATTGTAGCAAATGTCTTCTTCCATTCTCAGCGATCTTTAATAATTCTTCTTCATTGCCTTCTAGAAAGTAATATTCAAGAATATCTTTGAGCTCCTTAAGTGAACTAAAGAATAAAGCGCTCTTCTTATGTTCAAAATTATTAGGAATTATCGTGTATTGATTTTGAGCGATCAGCGCTGCACCGCAAAGAGGAATTTCCCAATATCTGTATGTATCATAACCAGTTGAGATTGGGGCTATAGAAGCTTTTGATCCGGCTAGTATTTGCAAATAATAGTTAAAAGGTAAAAGATAGCTTGATGTTTTGAAAGGATAGCTTGTTAGAATTGGAATATTTGGTAAGCGATAAATATTCTTTGCTCCTGAATAGGAAAGATGAACGAAGGATTTCGGTATTTTACTTACAATCTTTGCTATGCCTGTTCTAGAACTAAAACTATCATAATTTCCTAAAACTCTGATTATTGATGGTGGCGATACTCTGGATATTAAAGATACCGAATAAATTTTTTCTCTTTCTTTAATTTTAATTAAAGGAAAAAATGTATGAGGTAAGGGAATTATCTTATCACCTAATTCTTTTCTAACCTTAATTGTTTCTTCAATACTGAGCCATTTGAAATGAAAATGAAAGTTTTCATATCTTGAAAATAATCCTCGCGTAAAATGTTGGAATTTTAACATATACTCAATTTTTATTAATTCCTTTTTAAAATAAATATTTAAATTTTCATTTTTTATAATATCAAATAAAAAAGGATGATCAGAATCATCAATAAAGACCTTTATTGTAGGAGATTCTAAATAATATTTATATAGTTTGATAAAGGAAGATTGATTAAGAGTAACATGATCTATTAAACTGACATCTGCTTTATTTAAATAACTTAAAAATTTCTCTTTTTCTTTCCTTAAATCACAAATTAAAAAATCATCTTTTAGAAACTGTTTTAAGATTTTCGTTATATTGGGATACATCCATTCATCAATACTTGTAATATAAAGGAGCTTCACTTTATATTAAAATAAGATATGAGCAAGAATTAATAATGAAATCTATTGCAATATTATATCATAATTATTTAACTGTTATTTTTTGGCAAAAAAGTATCTTGTAATTCTATGTCTTATTCCTAAATCTATGATTTTGAAACCTTTGTTTTTTAAATAGTCTATGCACTTATATCTATTATTTTCATGTGTTTCAATAAGAACACTTCTAGTAATATCCAAAGCTTTATTCGCTCCCATTAAAACTTCATATTCGCTTCCTTCAACATCAATTTTAATAAAATCAATTTTAGTTAATCCTAAACTATTTATTAACTTATCTAATGTAGTCACTTTTATCAAATTCTTATGAAAATTAGATTGCTTATCAATAAGATTGATGTTTAAAGTAGCCAAGGTCATTCTGTCAGACTTATAAAAAATGCTTTTTGTTCCTTCTTCTGACCATATTCCCATATTTACGGAATATAAATTTTTGCAATTATTTAGTTTAGCATTATAAACCAACATTAAATAATTATCATATAGCGGTTCTATAGATACAATTTTACCCTTATAAGCTATTTTGCAAAAACGTATGGAATATGTTCCTATGTAAGCCCCTATATCTATTACAATAGAATCCTTATTTAAATTAATTAGCGACAAAATATCTTCTTCTACTCTTAAGAAAACTGTAGCTTCATCATCATAAACCCATGTTCTGACTAAAAATTTATAATCCTTAATCTTGAATATTGCATAATTTATGTTAAACATCCTTAAGAAGTGATTAATTGATAAAGGAAACAATTGGGATAATTTATAATCTATGCTACAACCAAAAGAAATGCGTATTATTGATCTAATAATAAATACTAAATTATAGGTTATACAAGATAAAATCACCTTTATTAATTCGTTGCGATGGTACGGAAGTACAAGTACAGGAAATAATCTGTATCTTGTTAATTTAGTATATTTTATAAATAACATTGAAAATTTTTATAAAAATATTTTAATTAAATCTTAGTTCCTATCAGGATAATGCTCATGCGTTGGTCTGAATTTTTATGTGGAAAATGTTCATGAATTCTGGATATGTGTGTAATTATGACTTTTGTTAGTTACTATACTCTTGACTGTCAAGATAATCCCATCTGTACTATCTTTTAACATATATCAAATAATGAGAGGAATATGATGGGAATTAGGGTTTTAATAAAAAGCCTTTAAACTTAAAATATTCATAGCAATCTCTTTTCTAAATAAGTTCTCTAATCAAGGTGTAACTTGGAGAACTATTAAATACATTATTCCCCTTATCTTTTCTTAAATCACAATCAAAAATCATCTTTAAAGCAATAATTTAATGTTTTTGTACATGCTATTCATCAGAACTATTATATAAAGAAATCTCATTTATTAATTCATAAGTATTATTTTGATTTTAACATATTATATCAACTAATTTTAATAGTTTTTATTAGCGCTTTAATAGTCTTAATATTTGAATTCCCAGCTATGAACTTTCTACATAAATAATATGTATAAATTCTATCAATTAAGTATTTTATGTCCTTATCATATATATTTTTACTTCTATAAATAAATTCTTCTTTATACTTCGTAAATCTATGTTATTCTGTATTTCAACTCCATTTAAAACTTTATTATAAACGTCTTCATACATCGGTATAATTTTTCTTGGATGATATTCTTTAACAGCTTTCTCTCTTCCTGCCTCGCCCATCTTAATTCTAAGTTCTTCGTTATTGTAGAGCTCTAATATCGCATCAACATATCCTTTAATAGAATTTGTAACAAAACCATTTCTTCCGTTATCCACTAAAAGCGTTTGAGCATTAGGCGTGAAAGGTGTACCATTAACTACAACAGGAAGACCTGCGGCCATAGCTTCTACTATTGCTGCTCCAAAAGTTTCACTTTGAACAGCAAAAGTGGTGAATACATCCAATGAAGCTAGAGCTTTATATAATTCAGAGCCAAATTTAGGGCCTATGTCTATAATTTTACCTTCCTTTATTAAAGGTTTAACACGGTTTCTAAAACTTTCAGGAATTCCACCAATAGCTAAAAATCTCCAATTTTTAATCTTTTTATCCAATAATTTAAGCACTTTTGCAAAGATGGGCGTATAATACTTTACAGGATCAGACCTTCCAACTAGACCAATAGTAAATATTTTATTTGATGAATTTATTCTATAATTTCCATATTCTTGAATATATAGGACTATACTTTCTACATCTACTGGGTTAGGAATGACTGAAAAGTGTTTTATTAGATCTTTAGATAATTTATATCTTTTAAATATAAAATATAATAAAAATTTCGAAATTGCAACATGATGTGTGATACCATAGGAATATTCATTCCAATCGTCAAATTGTAATACTTCTATTATGGGATATTTAAGCTTCAGCAAATTTGCGGTTATCTTTGGATCAAGGTGAGCATTATTAAGATGAATAAGTTCAGGTTAAAAGAGATTATTTTACTTTTTAATTCTTCTATGTCTTTAAAAGCTATAAAAGAACTATCAAGTGGTATGTTTATTGATGGGTTATACTTATAGAAGCATTTGATCGAGAATGAAGGTGATAAATATTTTGATAGTAATTGATATATTTTTAAACCGCTCCAAAGCAGTGTTTCAGTTATATATGCTATTTTTATAGTCATAAGAGATCCATCAAAATTATTTTATTTAACTATTATACCAAGATTTGCTGAAAGTATAACAGGTTTGCATTTTACTGCTTTGCAAAAATCTATGAAAGAATTATTCAAGTGTATGTCATCCGATATTAAGATGCCATTCTTTTTAATTTTAGGCCAAGCTGTTTTATATTCGAACATCATATGCTCATAAGTATGCAATGAATCATGGAAGAAAACATCTATTGAATCCAAATCTCTAAGTAAACGCGGTAATTCGATTTTACTATCTCCTAATATTAGTTCCCATCTATGTCTTAGCCTTTTTGGAACAATTATACCTACTTCCTCTTTAGTTGCGAATTCAAAAGGCAAATCAATTGAATAAAGAGTCCCAAATCCATTTTCTTCCATTGCTTGAAGGATGAAAGAAGAAGTTATGCCAAAGCTTACACCAGTTTCTACAACAATTTTTGGTTTTACCTTTCTCATTAAAATATAAAATATCTCAGGATTAGGATAACCACCATAACGAGGTCTAGGAACGTTTGTTTGGATTTCATGGATTTTCTTAATTATATCTTTACAATTTCTAAGTCCATAGTAATAATCCATGAGTTCTTTTTTAGTTATGCCTAATTTCTTGAATTGTTTCGTTAGATAAACTTTATAAAATTTTCGTCTTAGTAATTCGAGTTTTCTTGATCCTAAATATGTTTCAGGAAAATCATAATAACCTATGGTATAATATGGAAATGTAAGTTTAGATTTCTTATAGAAATTGTAAATTATAAAATACATTAACTAATTAGATTATCTTTGAAATTTTTGCAGGAACGCCATAAGCTATACTGCTACTAGGAATATTCATACTTACGACTGAATATGCTCTAAAGAAAAGTTTCATCAATTTTAATTTATTATTGAAATACCATGACGTTTTAGCCAGCTTTCTAAGGTTTCTACAATTTTAGCAGGCACACCATATACCACGCTTTTAGGAGGAACATCTTTTGTTACCACCGCCCCCGCGCCAACTATTGAATATTCTCCAATTGTGATGCCTGGTAATATTACAGCATTTGCACCTATTTTAACATGATCTTTGATTATTGGTCCTTTAAATTCTTCTTCCTTCATTGCAAATAGATTATCATTAACAGTTACAACACCCGCAGAAATAAAGACATTGTTACCTATTAACGAATTTCCAGTTATATGTGCATTGTTCATAATTCTAGTTTTAGAACCAATTTTTGAATTATAATTTATGCTAACACCTGTGCCTAATATAACATCATCGCCAATATTTACACCCTCTCTTATTTGTACAAAATCTGCAATTAAACAGTTTTTTCCTATTTTGACGTTATTATAAATTATAACATGATTAAGTATTTTAGTGTTTTTACCAATAAAAATATACTTTTCCTGCATATCGAATTTTCGCATTGTTAAAGATGTTTTTGCTGGCATAACGCCAATTACATTATTATTACCTATTTTTACATCATCTTCTATAAAGGAGGTTAAAACTTCTGTGTTGTTCCCGATTTTCACATTATTCCCAATAACATTTTCTTCTCTTATTATAACATTATGCCCAGTTTCGAAATTTTCTCCTATCTTCGAACCTAAATAAATAATAGATCCTGCTCTAATTATTGCATTGTCTCCAATTTCTAAAGTTAGATCATTGATCTTTCTGCTAGGCATATAGCCAACTATTGCAGTATCATCGATTTTGCAGTTCTTTCCAAGCTTTACGAATTCCTTATTCAATATCATAACTTTTCACTCTAATCTTTCTACCTTTCTTTATAGATTCTTCAACAGCTTCTAAAATTGAAATGACTCTAATAGCTTGGTAAGCATTAGTTAAAGGTTCTTTGCTGAATCTAACGCAGTTAATGAAATGCTCAACCTGTTTCATTAAAGGCTCCTCTTTTTCTATTCTTGGCATATATAATTTACCTTTATAAATCTCGCTTTGCTTTTTTATTAAATCTTCTTGCTTAATTTTCTCGATATTGCTTTGATAAATTGCCAATGGCCATTCTTTATTCATATCATCAAACTTTATCAAATACTTAGAAGTTGCAATATACCAGCTCCTAATTTTCTCTGCTGCATACCAGCTCGTAGTTATTGCGAATTGCATTTCAGGATATTCTAAATGAATATAAGCATAGTCATGAATATTTTTATCTTTTTGCAGAAAAGTAGTAGCTGTTGCAGTAACATAAATTGGCATGCTATTGAACAAATAATCCAAAATGGCTATATCATGGGTTGCAAGATCCCATGTACAGCTTGCATCTTGCCTTATCGGGCCTAAGCCTATTCTAATTGCTATCCCATAGAAAACTTTTCCTAACTTTTTATTTTTAATTAATTTTCTCAAATATTGAATAGCAGGATGGAAGCAGTATATATGACCAACCATTAATAGTGCTTTATTTTCTTTAGCGATTTTTGCTAGTTCAAATGCTTCTTTAACATTCATAGTTAACGGTTTCTCAACGAGCAAGTGTTTACCTTGTTCCAAGAATAACTTGGCTATTTTGTAGTGAGTTGAAGCAGGTGTTGCTAAGAAAGCTGCTTTAATATCTTCATCCTTAGCTATTTCCTCGTAGTCTAAAGTGGTCTTAACATTACTTGGAACACCCTTAAGCGCTTCAGGATTACTATCGCAAACGTAACTTAATTTAATTCCTTCAATGTTCTGCAAAATTCTTAAATAATTCCTTCCCCAATAGCCTAAACCTATAAGTGCTACGTTTAACATTTTTCAAATATTTCTTCAACAAGAATCTTTGTAATTTTATTTAGATTGTAGAAATTTTTTATACTTTCTATGGCTTTTAATGACAGGTCTTTATAATAGTTTTCATCCTGAAGCAATCTTTTTATCTCTTGTTTCATCTCTTCAAAATTGCTTACTTTTATCACCCAAGGAAGATCATCCCCTTCTCTCCCCTTCTTTATTAATCTTATGCAGGGTAATCCAAGTACTGCGTAATCGAATTCCTTTCCTCCACCTCCTATTGCTTTAAGATTTAGACCTATTTTACATTGAGATATGTAATGCTTTAATCTAGTATGAGGAACAGCTTCTATAACTTTAACAGAGTCATGCATACCTTCATCTTCGATGATTTCTTGTAATTTTATTTTTTGTTCTTTATTAACTCCTATCCAAAGCATAGATATTTTATAATCAAGCTCTTTTTGCAAATTTCTGATTAAAGCAAAAATATTATTTAAATTAGATATAAATCCTCCAACATAACATAAATCGTAATTGTATTTTCTGTCATTTAATTCAGACATCCATTCCAAAAATGCACCGTTTGGTAAATAAACTACTTTATTTTTTTCTATTCGATATTCATGTTTTAAATATTCTGCAGCATAAAACACTTTCTTTGCTTTATTAATAAAGATGGTAAGGAGAAGTTTATTTAAAGTTAACGAGCGTGTGAAAAAATCCAGATAAGGATCCCTTACATCATTGAAGTTCGGTATTCTTCTTAGTTTACTTATGACATACCCTATAGCAAAATCAATTATATCGCCAGTAATTATTGCATCGTATTTTGCATTAATAAGCAGCCGTAAAGGTCTACTAGAACCTATTGAATATTTTGCAATTGAAACTCTTTGGTAATTTGCTAACGCAAATGCCATTTTCTCGTATCTGCTTGGGATTGTTGATTTGGGTAATTGGTTAATCAATAAGATTGTTTTATCCGTTTTTATGGCATATTTCTCTAATTCATTTATCTCATTAAAATCGAACAGATTATCCTTTATTGTCTCATAAATATTTTTAAAATCAGATAAATCGTTTTCGCTTTTAATAAAACAAGCAAGAGGAATAACTATTCTTTCCTTTATATTTTTCATTTTTTCAATAAATTCGTTAACTTTTTCTGGCCTCCCAAAGCTTCCTTTAAAGTATCTAATTAGTATGTTATTTGGAGTAATTAAGGGTGTCAAAGGAAATTTTTTACATTTATCTTCGAATGATATTTTAATAAGTTTATCCTTTAATTGAGAGCTATTTAATGTTAAATATTTATTTCTTAAAAAATCATTAGCATTAATATTGAATTTTATTACTCTTTTATTTATTTCAATGTTTTTAAATTTATCTGAAATTAATAGGGTTAATATAAATTTCGGCGTTTCATTGCTACTTAATCCATATTCTTCTTTTACAATATTCCTAACTCCAGTAATCATGAAAATAATATCTTCAGCATTCAAACCAATAATATTTCTTTTAATTTTTTTCAAACTATTTTCTAAGTATAGCGGGTTATAAAATATAGGATCAAATGTAAAGTACTCGACTTTGTCGACCAAATCTTTCAGATGAATTAATACTGAAAGTTTAAGATAATCTATCATAGTAAATAACTATTATACTTCTCAGCAATATGAGTCCAGTTAAAAATTTTTGCTCTTTCTTTTGCTAGCTTAGAGCATTTTTTCCTTAATTCAACATCTGAGATTAACATTTCTAAAGCGTTTTTTAATTCTTCTGAACTTATATTTATTAGTATACCTGAATTGGCTAATATTTCAGGAATTCCTCCTGTTCTTGTAGCTATTATAGCTTTACCTGTAGCCATAGCTTCTAAAATCGCAATGCCGAAAGGTTCATAAAGTGCTGGATGAACAAATATATCTGCTTCATATAATATACTTTTGAATAATTCTCTTTTTCTTGAAGGAATAAACGGTAAAATCATTATTTTATTTTTAATATTCAAAGAATTTATCAAATTGATAAATTCTTTTCTACTTTTTAAATCTCCACCTCCAATGATTATTAAATACCAGTCCTTTTCTTTAATTTCTGCTAATGCTTTTAATAAAATATGAAGCCCTTTTCTTCTTGAAAATCCGCCTACGAATAATATTAAATTTAAAACTCCTAGCTTATCTTTTAAATTAATTTTTCTTATATTACTAATTTCATATTCTTTAATGTCTATTCCATTATGAACGGTCACTATTTTATGAGAGGGAAGATTATAATAATTTATTAATTCTTTCTTTAGGAAATCAGAAGACACAATGATGGTTTTGCTTTTTTCGAATGTACTTTTTTCAAATCGAGAATTGACCAAATTAACTAAGCTCAAATAATTTCTCGATAAATTAAAAAGACCTATTTCAGTGCCTTGACAAGTTATTGCTAACTTATCTTTTTCTTTTATCATGTGAACTATAGGGGAAACATGGACATGCTGAACATCAATTAAATCTGGTTTAATCTTATACTTTATTTCCTCGAATTTCTTATACGCTAGTAAGTTGAAAAGTGAAACCTGTGGTAAAGGAACAGGAGGCATTTTAAAAATATATTTTGGAATTTGAACATAATAAGCATTAACTTCCTTGCTTACATATTCTCCTTGCTTAGTTATTACATGTACTTCATGACCTCTTTTTGTAAGTTCGCGAGATAAATAATAAACTCTATTTCCTACACCTGAATGCTGATTTGAAACATAAGATATGAAAAGAATTCTAGACATTATTTAACAAAGAGATAATTATTATCCAAGATTCCGCTTAGTCTAAATCCTTCCTTTTTTAAAATTTTATAAGATTTTAAGATAGAATCATCATTGTATCCGCAATTAAATAAAGCATATTTTAAATCTTCAAGATCTCCTGCAAAACTTTCAATTAATTTATCTTTGATGCTATTCTCTAATTTTAAATATTCTAGATATGCAAGCAAAGGTTTAATATTTCTCCTAATAATTGCTCCAATGGGTGGCACGAATAGTCTTATCTGTCTATAAATTTTGCTATTTTTCGTTAATAGATTCATGATAGCGTGCTACTTCTTTAAAGCAAATCCTACATTTACTAAATCTATCCAACTTGCTTTAACTTCTTTACAAAAATCTTTAAAAGCATTATTCAAATCTATATTATCTGAAATTAGCAATCCTCCCTTATTTAATTTCCTCCAAGCCGATTTATATTCGAACATCATATGTTCATAAGTATGTAAAGAATCATGGTAGAAAATATCTATATTGCCAAGCTCTTCTAAAAGCTTAGGAAGCTTTTCTTCAACCTTTCCCAAAATAAGAGTCCAACGATCTCTTAATATTTGCGGAACTAGCCAACCAACTTCTTTATTTTGAGACAGCTTTGCTGTAGGATCCAAGTTAGGAAAGTCAATTGAGAAAAGACGACCTTTTTTATTCCTTTTTAAAGCAAGCAATAAATAAAATGAAGAAGCACCATTTGCTACTCCTGTTTCTACTATAATATTTGGTTTTAAAGCACGAATAATAACATAAATTGAATCAATGCAGCCGTGCCAGGAACATTTACTTTTATATGAGATATTTCCTTATAATAATCTTTTATTATTAGTTCATCTATACCTAAAAATTTTGAAATAATATTTACTTTAGTATGGTTAATATACCATAATTTAATATTTTGAATTAAATACATGTATGCAGGCGTAAGATATCTTATATAATATTTACTCATATAATTAATAGAATTCAAAAATTAGGTATTATGATTAATAGATTTAGATGAATGTTACACGAAAAAATTTTCTATATAATAAAAAAATTTATTTTAATATTATTATAATCTTCTTTTAATAAATACTGCTGATAAGGCTATCAGTGTTATTATTGTTGCAATTAAAAAGTAAGATACATATGGAATGCTAGTTTTATTTTCATTTGGTACTGAAGGAGGATCAAACTTTAACACCATTGCTCTTCCATCTTGATTATCAGGAGAATTTACGCTTGCCGTAATATCAACTAATGGAGCGGAAGCCGTAATATCATTTATAGCCGCAATACTGGCTAGCAAATAAAAAGTTGTTTGCGTTGTTACTGAAACACTTGATGTAACCAATGTAAATGAAGCGCTTAAGAAGTTGGTAGAGGTTGGATTTGAATTGCTTATTCCTGCAACATTTACATAAAATACATCATTTGTTGAGTGGATATTTAATGCGACTTTGAAGCCTTTATCTTCACCAGCCATACTGCTTCGTTTTACATATAATGGTGTTCCATCTGCTGCAATTTTTGCAAAAAACATATCTCCGCTAGAATCATAAGCATAAGTTACTCCTGTAATATATATATGATCAGATTGAATTACCGCTATTGAATATGCTCCATCATTTGCTCCTACATTATCTATATCCCATACTCTAAACCATGCTAGATTTCCATTAGGATCAAATCTTGCTACAAAAATATCATAAGTAGCGCTTGCACTAAAACTATTTGTAGATCCTGTAACATAAATATTGCCTAGGTTATCTAAAGCAACTCCATAAGCGTGTTCTCTTTTGCTTCCGCCAAAAGTTTTGTACCATAAGAGGGAACCATTGAGATCAAATTTTGCTACAAATGCATCGTAATCCTTTCCTGCTGGTAAATCTACTGAACCTGCAACTATGATATTATTATCATAATCAATTGCAAGAGCTCCGCTTATTCCTGGAATTCCTATATATGACGGGCCAGCTCCAACAGGTCTAAAAGCTTTGGACCATAAAATATTTCCAGCACTATCAAATTTAACTAAGTAAGGCACACGATTATCTAATGGTGGAGAGCCTGAATCAGAGAAGCCTGCAACTATTGTATTTCCTTGACTATCAAAACTTACAGAAACCGCTTCATCTCTAGCCGAACCACCAAAGACTGTTAGTTGATAAGCAAGCGTTGTACCAAGAGTACTTTTATCAAGCCAATAAACAACAGGATCTCTATTATTATTCGGAATATATCCAACGACTGCAATAGTATTGCTTAAGCTAATACCTATTGGAACAGCAACATCATAAAATTCGCCCCAGCCACTGAAACCTTGCATCTTCACAACTGTTGAAGGTGTTCCTAGGTTTTCATCAAACATTGCAACAATACCTTCTCTTTGTGGAGGTGAACTAAAACTGGTAGAAGAGCCTACAACATAAAGCTTACCGCTTGGATTTCCAAATGCCCATGCAAGACTATATGCAGTGTCAAAGCTATTACCGCCATATGTAACACTGAAAGTTAACTGCTGATCTCCTGCGCTTACTACTTGAATTATTGCAAGTATCGTTATTATTAGTAGTGCCCCAAAGATTCTTAATTGGTATTCTTTTGCCATAGTTTTTTAAGGTTTTATAAGTATTTAAATTTTTATCAAAATGTTTATATATATATGGCAAGAACTACCAAGTCTCTTTTAATTATTCTCATGAGCTTTAATTCTGAGCTAAATCTTATCGTAATTTTTTGCTATTGAACCTTTCTACTTTTTTCTTTTATAGACAATTATATTTATAAACTCCTGAATATTTGTTCCTATAACTATAAAATTATAATTGGTAACATCAAAAATCCTTTTTCGCATGGTAGCAATTATAAAATCATTCCTCTAAGATAAGTCAATTCATGCCTAGTTAATTGTCTTATTGCAAACCCATCCAACAAAAACGTTGTAGTCTTCATCCATAGTTTATATTAAAATATATCATGAAATAATCAAACGTCTACAAACTATAACTGAATCGTTTCACAATTTAATCTAAAAAAGTAATTAATTAATGAGATTATTATAATAAATGGGTTGGCTAATAAGAATGTTAAAATCCGCAATTATTTTATAACTAAAAAATATCTTCCAATTGACTATGAATAGAACTCAATTTTGGTTTAGCTTTAATAACCATATTATGTATTCCTTTTATGGTCTTTTTTATAGTAACATATATGAACATAAGCATAGTGCGTTTCAGATCTGTTAATGTGAATGCGGTAGTCTGGATAACTGTTTTACCACAGTTGTAGCAGAATAGTTAGGTAGCTAAAAAGATGTTAAATAAACTTTCATGGCTTTCTCGTTTGTTTAATACTATGTTATTTTAATACAATAAATTTTCTTGAGATCTATTGATATCTTCTTCATTTATTATGGCTTTTTCATAATCTAATCTTATTAAACAAACGAGATTAGATTCTTAAAAAACAAGAGTCGTCATATTTTAAATTTAAAGCAGAATCTAGACATTGTTTAAATATAACTTTTCATTCCTTCAGCGTTATATGCTACTGTTATTACTGTAACTTTAGGGTGGTTTATTTTATTCATCATTAATTATTCATCTTAATATGAAGACTAAATAAGGGGGGAGAGTTATTGATTAAAAGGTTAGCTGTTTAATAAGGAATAGGTATAATATTCTTATAATCTTACTTATTAATCATTAAGCTATGTCTTTCAAAGAAATAAACCAAAAAGATAAATTTCTAAATCTAACATGCTTTAAATTAATTCTTAGAACTTTATGATACTTTGTGGAAATTTAGACATGTCATAAGAATACTTATCAAAAATAGTAATCTATTAGTAGTAGAGCATTATAAAGCTTCATTTTTGCAATATTATAACATTATCAGAGTTTAATAAGATATTTGCTTCCTTTCCTTTAATTTTATAAATAAAATTATTAATGATGTGCTTATCATAATATGCAGCATTCCTTTCTATACCATATTTGCTAAAAATAAAAATAACATCGTAGGTCTCATCTAATTTTATAATATATAATGGTTTACTGTTACGATTTTCATTTTTAAGAAAAAGATATTTATATATAATAAAGGATAGCATTGAATGATCACCTGTAACGTTTTTATCCTTTGGTAAAACTTCAACAAATTCTCTAGCTTTATGCATCGAATCTGTTCCGAATGTAGTTCCAGCAAAAGGATTACTGTACTTATCGAAATAAGGATTATCGTCGGTATTCAATATAAAAACAAAGAAAGCTAATGTTATTAAAATTAAGAAAACACTTAAAACTCTTTTCTTTGTAATATTGGATAACATGTTAATTGAAACTCCTCCAATTAAAGCAGCCATAAATGTAATTAACCATGTCCCAATGATTTGTTCTGATGTTCTATAAGTAATTAATAAGATAAATGGGAACATAAAAGTTATTGTTATTATTACTGGCAAGTAATAATTTTTAAAGTTCTTATTTAAAATAAAAAAAGGGATTGCTAAAGAAGCAAAATAAACAATTACAGGATAATAAGCATGGGAGAAGATATAATAGGAAATAAATTCATGAAAACTTTTTCCTCCTGCAAGAAATTCATAATAACCATAGTATGGTGTAGGTAAAGTTAATCTTCTTATGAAGAATTCAAAGAAATATCCAGTAACGTAAATTAAATAGGAAATTGTAACTATTAAATAAATATAAGGAAATAGTTTGTTTAAATTTCTTAATGAAAATAAGATAATATTCATTGTTATAAAAATTATGGATAAAAATAGGCCAGAAGATGGATGGTAAAGGAATGAAGAAAAAGATAACAAAACTAATAATAAGAACATTTTTCTTGATAATTTTTGGTTAAAAATAACGTTGTAAAGTAAATAAATAGTAATTAAAAATAACATAAAACTAAAAGGATGTGGAGTGAAATAAGGTTCTGGTAATAATATAGATGCAAGCACTGAAGCAAATAAACCAGCTTTAAAGCTTTTTGATATTCGGTATATAATATAATAAGCAAATATAATAATAACAAATATTATTAAAAGATCGATATAAATATAATTTATATTTGTTTCGTTGAATAATATTTTTAAAACTATTGTATTGAAAGCATGAAATAGACCAAATGCTCCCCAGTTAGTTTCAGCTGGTGGCAATTGGTTTGTGTTAAATATATTATAAATTACAGTATAATGGAAAAATGAATCCCACCAAGCTATTTCATAATTAATAAAATAAATTGAAATTTTATTAATTATAACAATTAAAATTATTTCAAATAAAATAATTTTAGCTAATTTTTTATTAAGATCTAAAAATAATATTTGGAAAGCAATAATAAAGAAAGTAAATGATAAAAATATGAAATATAGTAATGATCTGTAAGTTATACTAAAGTATGCTAATAATGAGGAAAATGATAATAAAACAAAAAATATTATAATTGTTATGTAAATTTTTTTATAATTAATTATTGGATCTATTTTGTTTTTATTGTTTGATTTTATAATAGTATATGAAAATATTCCTAATACTGATGCAAAAGTATTCATTAAGAAAAATATTCCGATTGCAGTTAAATTAAATAAGTTATAAATAGTTAAAATTATGGATATTCCTATAAGTAAGTATAATATGTATTTAAGGTTTTTATAATTAATTAGGTCTAAGGCTTTTATAATTAATTTTTTCATATTATGATTTTATTAAATATAAAATATATTAATAATAGTTCTAAGGAAAGATAACAATTTGCAATTCCTGATCTAATAACTTATCTTGAAATAACAAATTTCCTTGCAGATCTATTAATATCTTCATCGTTTATTATAGTTTTCTCATAATCTTCTAAAATTTCTCTTGTTTTATCAGTAGAACCATTATTCACCACAATAACTTCATAATTATCATATTTCAAATTTAAAGTTGAATCTAGGCATTGTTTGAATATATTTTTCATTCCTTCAGCATTATATGCTACAATTATTACTGTAACTTTAGGTTGATTAATTGTATTCATTTTTTATAAGAAAAATAAATTATGTTAAAGCAGATTTCTTTATGAAAAATAACTTATCTAACTAAGAATAGCTTATTCTTATGGTTATTTGAATTTTATCCGTATTTTCATAGGAAAGAATCTGGTTAGTATATGATAAAACATTTATCAAATTAATTTTTAGAACGTTAGTATAACGGTTAACTATTTTAGAACAGCCCTTAAATATTTTTGAATGTAATTCTCAGGATTAAAAACACTTCTTGCATATTCCTTTGCCTTCTTGCTCAGCACTTCGATCTTATTTCTATCGCTCATAAGTTCATGGATAACTTCAGCCAAAGCATAAGGATTATTTGAAGGAATAATTATGCCAAAGTTACCAACAACTTCAGCAAGTCCGCCGGTTTTACTCGCTATAACTGGCTTGCCAAAATACATTGCTTCGATAGCTGTTTGACCAAACATTTCTTCATATGTAGAAGGAATGACTACTATTGAACTTCTAGTTATTAGTTTAACTAACTCTTCAGTGGATTGAGGACCAACATAAACTACTTGATTTTCTAGTCTATAAAATTTTATTAAATTACTAGGGTAATCTTTGCTAGGTGAAGGTCCGCAAATAATTGCTCGGTAAATTATACCTTTATCTTTAAGAATATTTAAAGCCTTTATCAGCACATCTTCCCCTTTACCTGCCATCATTCTTCCGTATAGTAAAATGTAATTGTCATCATTATTTGAATTGTTTAAAGGAATTTGATTTAAATTATCAAATAAAACAGGATTATAAATTATATGCCAATTTAACCTTCTTATAAATTCTCTAAATCTCGTTAACATGTAATAAGTTGTAACTATATGTGTTATTTTTTTATCAATTTTCGCAATCATTCTACTAATATGAAAGCTTAACCAAAGAAGTATTCCATCCAAACTTCTTCTTAAATGTGGTTCCAAAGTTTTAAAGACTCCTTTATAAATAGATGTCCCCCCACCAACGCTACATAAATCATAAGTGTGATGATACCAAACGATTCTTTTTCTAAATAATTTAGCAAATAAATATACAAAAACATTAAATCCTTGCATATGGATTATATTATGATAAAATATAAGGAAACTTAATAATGGTATTGATGGTTTTCTCACAATTGTTATTTTATGTTTTATTTCTATACCTTGATTTCCTATTTGGGTTACGATAGTAACAGTGTATCCTTTATTTATCAATAGTTTTGCTAAGTTATCAGTATGCCTTTCAACACCTCCAATACTAGGATAGTAAAAATGCGAATAGATTAGGAATCGTAAATTTTTATTAATCATGGTTAATTGTTGTTAAGATTTAAGAGGCAATATATCAATTTTTTAATAGAGTAATTTATAATTTATTAATCATTGATTTATAAATTTTATTTAATAATTTTAATAAACTGCTCAGCTATCTTTTCCCATGAAAATAGTTTTACTCTATTTAGTGCAATTTCGGATTTTTCTTTATAAAGTGCTTTATTTTGTAATAATTCGATAATTGCATTAGCGAATTTTTCATGATTTATTTCGTTAACTAATATTCCTGCATTTCCTACCACTTCTGGTATGCTTGCTAGATTGAAAGCTACGATTGGCTTACCTAAAGCCATTGCTTCTAAGAATATTAATCCAAATCCTTCAAGGACGCTTGCTGATGCGAATATGTCACAAGAAGCATAATATTTAGGTAAATCTTCATCGTTAACAAATCCTGCAAAAATAATATCTTTTTCTAGTTTCAGTCTTTTTGTCAAATTGATTAAGTAATGTTTTAAAGGACCATCACCAACTATTACAAGTTTTACATTATTAATTCGAGATTTTACTAATGCAAAAGACTTTATAAGAAAATGAATCCCTTTACTAGGATGAAGATTTCCTACAAACAATATTTTTCTCTCGTTACCTAGTTTTTCGTTAATATCTGAAGTATCAACATTTCTGTTAAATTTTTCCTGATCTACTCCTTCTGGTATAATTCTTATCTTTTCCTTCGATATTTTGAATAATTTTATGAACTGCTCAGCTGTGAATTTACTTGGTGCTGCCCAATAGTCTGGCTTGGTTAATTTGCCATAAATATTTCCAAAAGGTACAGCAAGAGCATCTTTAATCTTCACAATGGGCTGAACATGATGTAAAAGGCCAACACTTATAAAATTGCCATCTATTAAACTTAAAAACGGGAATGGCAAGTTTATCAATAAGAGATCAGCATCGAGCAATTTTTTATTTAATGTAACGTTTAAAGAAAAAGTTAAAAAATCCAACTCAAAAACTCCACTTAGTCTTCCAAATTTTCCTAAGATTGCTCTAAGATCCTTAAATCTATAGATTTCTATACCGTTCAAAGTGTGATATGAACTTCCGCCATTCCAAAATGTAGTTATTATTGTAACTTTATGACCCAGTTTCTTAAAGCCTTTGCATAAGCCTTCCACATGCCTTTCAATTCCTGTATAAACTCCCCGTTTAGGATATGGAAAGACAGGTGTTATAATTGTTATTCTTACCATTATTTTAGCAAGCTATTTATTAATCTTATCCACTGTTCTCCTATTACTTTCCAATCAAACTCCTTCTCAACCTTTTTTCGAGCACGTTCGCCTATTTTTTTACACAAATCTTTATTTTCATACAATAGCTTTATTTTATTTACAAAATCTTTTACATCTCTATCACAAAAAATGATCTCTTCATAGTTTTTAAAAAGTTTATTCATTTCAGGCGTGTTTATTTTTATCAAAGGTTTACCGCAAGATAAGATTTCTAAATCTGATAATGAGAAATCATAATATGTGCTGACAAACATATCTGCTTTATTAATGAATGTTGGCAATATATTTCTTGGAATAGTTTGTTGAAATGCTATGTTCTTCAAATTTTTTAACATATATTCATAAGGACCAGAACCTAGAACAATAAATTTAACTTCAGGCAATTCTTTTTCGCATGTTTTCATAATATCATATAAAAGGCCAGCCCCTTTTTCTTCTGTTAATCTTCCAAGGAATCCAACAACGCAATTTGTTTCATCAGAATTATAAGGCCTAAAAGTGTTCGTATCAACTCCTGCAGGAATTATTTCTATTTTATCTTTTGATATTCTGTAATTAATCATACCTCTTTTTATTAGTATTGATTGTGTCCTAATTTTATCGGCTAATTTGCATGCTAACTTTCCAAAACTTAAATTAACCCCCCAACTAAGGGCATGTGGTCTCTTAATTAAAAAAGGTGAATACCATGGGTACGGATTACTTTCAGAAAATATAGTTTTAATTTTAAGTAATTTACAAATCATAATTTGAATAATACCTGAATATCTTTCACTAAGTATTACCAAATTTAAGCCATATTTTTTTAATTTAATAATATTTATTATTATTTGAAAAGTATAAGAGATCAAGATTGATAATGTTTCTAAAGATAATCGCAAAATATTAACTTTTGCAGACCTATTTATTGCAGGATGATATATATAAAGTATTTTGAGATTTTTATTAACTTTTTTATATTTTTGATATTTATAGTAAAAAGGTGAAGTAATTATAGTTTTATAATGTGCAGAAATTTGAATACCAATTCGATAGTCTATTTCTGGTATTCCTCCAATAATTCGAATAGGAGGGACTTCAACTAGACCTGGACTAATTATAAGAATAACCATTTTAAGGGTTTATGGAATATAGTTTGATTATTTACATTCTCTCTTATTCTTTTGTTGAATTTTTTTGGTTCAATCATTTAAATTAATACTTGGCATTATGAACGTTATTGTTAAGAGGATAACTTTATTAATTTCCTCCTTTTTACTATGTTTTCCAAAGAAGTTCTTTTGTTCTTCCTAGGCTTGTCCTCTATATAAAAAGTTAATTGGCATTTTTCATAATAAGTACAATTTTATGGTAATCATGATATTTTAACATTTATTATAATAGATTTTGAGAAGTGCATTAATAAATAAATTTGCCATAGTTTTATAATTATATTTCTTTTTTATTTTTAATATTATATTATTATTTATATCGATTTTATTTGATAGACACTTAGTAATTCCATCTGCTATATTTTTTTCATCAATTTTATTTATTAATACACCATTAATATTATTGACTATTAGTTCTTCTGCTCCTACACTTTTTGTGGTTACTATAGGTATTCCTGCTTCTAAGGCTTCATTTATTACTAAACCCCATGGTTCATTTTCTGCTGGAAAAACAAAAACGTCAGCAGCTAAATAATAGTTGGCTAATCTATGAAAAGGTATCCAACCTAAAAATTTTATATGATAAGCTAAATTCATCTTCCATACCAGGTTATATAAACTTTTAATTTCAGGTCCTTGTCCTACTATCAATAGACCAACATCCAAATTTTTTTTTCTTAAATTATAAATAGCCTTAATAATTTTGTCTACATTTTTTCTCTTAATTAGGCCGCCTACGTACAAAATAATATGCTTTGTATTTAATATCCTTCTTACTCTTTCAATCTCGTCTTTAGACGAAAATTCTCTAAATATTGTAGATGCATTTCCTATGAAAAATATTTTTCTCTTATCAACACCTAGTTTTAAAAAATATAAATAATGCTTGATACCATGAACTAAAATGCCATCAGCTATTAAGTATATTAGACGAACAAAAGGCTCAAATATTTTTCTGATCAAATGTTTTTTATAACCCCAATCATCTACCCACAATACTGCTTTTTTGCGAAATAGTTTTAGAGTAGGAATGAATAAAAGGCTATTCAATGATAAAATGGGTTCGCCCCATACAATAATGTCATAATTTAACAGAGTTCTTAATAAGAAAGGATTAAAGTAAAAATTGTTATTACCAATTACTTTTTCAGTTTTATAACTTATTTTGTATTTTTTTAATAAATATTCTATAGCATCAAAATCTGCTTTACCATATGTGGGCAACTCTTTAGAATTTAATATAATTATGTCTGATCTTATTTCATCTTGTAGTATTTTAAATAATGGTATGCGATACCAACTTAAATTTAGGTGGGTTATTGCAATACGAAGTCTCTTTAAATCTTTAATTGCTTCTTCCATAAATTATTTTAAATATTCTTTAGTTTTTAAGTAAAAATGTGTTTAAATGTTAATTTGAACCAATTCAATAGTAAAGCAATTGAAAATAATCTATTTGTGTATTCATAGGAAGAATAATATTCATAATATTTCTTTATTTCATTATAATTTAAATTTAATTCCTTCATTAAATAACTTAATTCATCAATTTTATTTATAAAATCTTTATGATATTTCTTTAAAGATATGCTAAATCCAACTTTTTTTCTTAAAATTATATGTTTAGGTATTTTTAAATATTTAATTGCATATACTTTTAATAAATATTTATCTATTCCATGATTTATTTTCATTTCATTTTGAAAGCTAAATATTTTTTGCATTAAAATATGGTTTAAAAATGGTGCTCTTAGCTCTAGCGAGTTTTTCATGCTAATTCTATCATCCTTATGCAAGAAATCATTCGGCAAAACTTTCTTAATGGTAACGTATGCAGCGCTTTTATGCTCATCACCTTTTCTTAACATCTTTTCATATTCAATGAAAGGATCTTCGAAGCTATTTACAATTATATTTTTCAACTCTTCTTTATTGAAATGAGAAAGTCTTAGCAATCTTTTACCTGCGTTATCCAATGAATAATATCTATATTTTTCATATCGCTTTAAGTCTTGAAATGTTCCTGCTAAATTTTTATTTAAATGGCTTCCTAAAGAAATTATAATTTTCCTAATGAACTTAGGCAAGCTAAACCATTTGCTAAGAATATCATTTATATTTATCCAAGGATATCCCCAGAACATTTCATCTCCTCCTTCTCCTGTTAAAGCAACCGTTACTTCCTTCTTTATTTCTCTACATATGTAAAATGTTGGAATAATTGAAGGATCAGCAACAGGTTCATCTATTGCAATAGTAATTTGATCAAAATCTTTCATGAAATCTGTTTTTACATGTATTGTTTTATGATCACTTTTTATTAAGTTTACAACTTCCTCAGCAAATTTAACTTCTTCTTCGCTACCAGTAACATGCATTGTTTTAAGTCTTGAATATTCTGAAGCAACCTTAGCTATAACGCTTGAATCAACGCCTCCGCTTAACAAAACTCCTAAGGGAACATCGCTTATCAAAGTATTCTTTACTATACCTTTTAAGTTTGCATCAAGAATTTTTAATGCGGTATCCAAATCTATATCATTATTTTCCTCAAAGTTCAAATCCCAATAAGAATTGAAAGTAGCCTTTTTATCTTTCAAAGAATATAAAATGTAGCTTGCAGGGTTTAATCTATAGACTTTTTTTATAAAACTTTCTTCTAAATGATTGTAAAAGAAAGCTAGATAACTTGCTATTGCATTAGGATTAATTTCAGGATTTTCAATGCAATTGATAATTGCTCTTAGCTCAGAAGCAAATATGAAGTTATCATTAACAAAGGTATAATACAAAGGCTTCTCTCCAAATCTATCTCTCGCTATGAAAACAGTTTTTTCCTTTGAATCATATATTGCAAAAGCGAACATTCCAATTATTCTATTCAGCATTTTCTCTTTTTCTTCTTCCCACAAATGGACTAATACCTCTGTATCTGTATTTGTATAGAATTTATGTCTTGATTTCAACTCGTTTCTTAATTCAATGAAGTTATAAATTTCGCCATTGAAAACAACCCAAACTGTTTCATCTTCATTATGAATGGGCTGGTCTCCGGTTTTCAGATCAATTATCCTCAACCTTCTTACTCCCAAGCCAACATGATCATCAATATAATATCCTTCGCTATCAGGTCCTCGATGAATTAAATTGTTGCACATTAATTTTAAAAGATATTTATTAGGTTCTCCTATTATTCCACAGATTCCGCACATTCTGCTATTTCTCTACTTATTTTTGATCAATTTTAGTTATCTCTATTTAGAACAACAATACATGATTACCTATATTTTATCTGAGGATGAGGGCGGATTGGTATAATGCTCCTAAGCGCTATAGGTTTCATACTTTCATAAGTATCCTTCTTATGGCTTCTCGATGAAGGGGTGTTTGCCATGAAGCATATTTTCCTATGCCCAGCTCTAGGTCCTTTTCGGGAGGTGGTATGTCTATCCAAAGATTCGGAATTCTGCTGTACATACTACTTACTGCAAGATTTATTTCAACCAACTTGTGCAGTAGAGGCAACCTCTCTCTTGTATAGAGTGTGTCAGGATCATCTAGAGCCTCTATCAGCCATGCCCTCTCTTCTTTCGTCAGTGCAAAGATGAAGTCTCTCAAAGATTTTACTTCGATGATACCTGTTACCGTATCATCCGCGTTCCACTGCTTTCTGTACAGCTCCTGTAGCATGTAAGGATTTCCTCCTGTTAGCTTCCATGCCTCTTCAAGTGATGGTTTCGGGCCTGGTATTTTCTGGTAGAGTTGCTCGAACTCTTCCCTGTTCATGTTCCACATGGGTAATATATAAGCCCACCTGTGCCTGCCGATTTCATAGCGAGTTAAGCCCTCGCTGGTCGCTACTAGCACAACCATTTTTTCGTAGTTGTAGAATGGGTGTTCTATCATGTTCAGCAGACCTTTTACATAAATTGCCGCTCTATTGAGTCCTATTGCTTGAAACACGTCATCAGCTATTACGGCCACTTTCCTTTTTCTTCTCTTTAATCCTTCGCGTACGAAATCGAATACTGCCCATGCTACTCTGCCCAAAGCATCCTCTGCTGCCGCTCTTTGGACAAAGTCTAGAAACGCTCTTTTCACGTCTATCTCCTCTATCTCTGCTTCGAAGATTTTGTCCAGAGGGTGTAGGTAGAAGACATCGTAGCCCATCTCTTTAAGCATTGCTGTTGCTTGTAGCAAGAAGGCAGACTTTCCGCAACCCTCAGGTCCGAAGATTACTACTGGATTTCCGGTGCCTCTATCAGCCCATTCAGATACTTGACTAAGCGCCCTGTCTCTAGCTGTAAATTCAATTTGAAGATCATCAAAGCGTAGCCTTATTCTTTTCACATTGCTACTCAAGGGTTGCATTCTAATTTATGCTGCACTGTTACTATTTTAGGGGTCTCATGAATATATTATGAATGGTATTCCTAATTTTTTTATATCTTTGCATATATTTTCCATCCCTTCTTGTACTTACGTATGTAATGGATCAATATAAATAGCTTCAAAACCAAGTTCCCGTAAAATAAAAGTAGCTTGTTTTAACCATGCGGTTTTGCCACAACCTTCAGGCCCGAAGACAACTATCGGGAATCTAGTACCTTTCTCAGCAAACTCTTCCACCTGTTTTATAGCTCTTTCTCTATCAACGAACTCAACTTCTAATCCGGGCGCAAATAAGAGCTTAATCTTATTAGTATTCACAATATTCCTCCTTAACATGTTAATTGACTCTTATGGTAAAGAAAGCATCCAACTCGCCGTGACTGTTAATTAAGCCCTTGCTATGAAGGTTCTCGTAGGCTTAATTTCTCCTGACACAGGATCCACAGCTAATCCTAAGGCTTCAAGTGCAAAGACTTCAAGTAATGGCTCATCAACATCGAAAACTCTAATTGGAATCAAATCACCTTTTCCCATAATTTCTAGATAAGCTGTCGTATACCATGCCTCAACCATCCTTCCATCAGCTAATGTGACCATAGTCTTAAATTCCAATCTCAAACCTAACGCTTCGGCCAGCCATTTAGGGATACATGGATATGTTGCACCGGTATCAACAAGCATTTTAACATCTCTAACCTTTTGCTTGAGCGGATCTCCCAACTTAGCTGTAACGTAAATGTGGCCCATTGTTTTGTTGTTCTTACTTATATTGCAATACTTCTTTATATAATTTGTAATATTCTCCCACCATTCTTTCATAGCTATAATTTAAAGATTGCTTATGATTATGCTCACCCATCTCTATCATTAGTTTAGGATTTTCTACAATTTCAATTATTCTTTCACTCATTTCCTTATAATTTTCATGACTTACAATGAAGCCTCCTTCTTTTCCTATAAGCTCCTCAACTATACCAACAGGCGTACTTATAATCGGTAATTTAAAGTAAGCTGCTTCAACTAATGCATGTGCAAAGTTATCATATCTTGAGCTCCATATAAATAAATCTGAATTGCAGTAAACTTTCCATAATTCTTCACCGCTTAGCCATCCTTTGAAGATCACTTTGTCTTGCAAACCTAAATCCTTGCATAATTTAATTAGCATTTCTTTGTATCCTTTCTCTTCTTTTCCATATCTGCTAGGAATCACATCTCCGACTATTATATAACGAAGCTTATTATTTCTTTTATAAGCTTCATAAAAAGCTTTAATTGCCATTTCTAAATTATTTTTATAAGTTAATCTGCTTACAGTAAGTAAATTTATTGTTCCTTTATCTTTCTTCTTTATATTAATATTTGGAAATTCTATACCGTTTGGTATTATTTTTATTTTATTTTCTGGAATTCCAAAACTAATTAACTCTTTCGCTTCACTTTTTGACGTAGCAACGATTATCTTTGCTATTTTTAAAGAAAACTTCATTGTTATTGCATCATAGATTATATTTGGCAATCTTGATTTCAAATCTAAATCCAAGAATTCATAGCCTCTAACAGTTCCATGCGTTGTAATTATTAAAGGTACTTTTCTAAGGAAAGAGGATATAGCCCCAGCATCGGTCTGGAAATTCCTGTAGCCATGAACATGAATTATATTGTAATCTTTCCTTAAAGAATCTAGCAACATTTTCAAAGATAGCTTGTAATGGCCCGCGCCAAAAAATGGCTTATATTCAATTATCTTACTTCTCTTTAAATTTACTGATCCCTTTTTAAAGGTTAAAATTATTGAGCTAATTCCTTTATTTTCCAAACCTTTGGTTAAAAGATATGCTTGCTTTGAAGGGCCTGTGAATCCGCTTCCAAATTCTCCTATCAATCTTAAAACTATCAATTTGTACTACTCAAAATTCCAGTATTTTCAATAACATTATTTCTTTAAAACAAGCAAATCATAGAATAGTTCAAATTTGTCTGTTTTAATTTTTTGATTAACTATTCTTATCCAATCGACGTTTATATCATCTACAATTAAAAATCCTCCTTTTGGTATGTAATTATAAGACTCTTTTAACTCGAAAAGTATATGTTCTAGTGTATGTAATGAGTCGTGAAGAAATATATCCACATGACCTAGCTCAGCTAGCAATTTTGGTAAAACAATTCTTGAGTCGCCAATGATCAGTTCCCATCTATGCCTTAAGGATTGTGGTACTAGCCATCCTATTTCTTCCTTTAATAAAAGGTCTTTACTTGGCAAATCTATGCTATAAAGTTTACCTAAATTATTCTTTTCAAGAGCGCTTAATATGAAAGTTGAAGAGGCTCCGTTAGCTACTCCCGTTTCAATTACTATTCTAGGTTTAAGACATCTAATTATTGTATAAATTATTGGTCCTTCTAAAGGAGAAACCATAGCTCCATGAAAAGCAGGAATTTTTGAGAGTTTATCAGTAATATATTCTCTTATATTTTCAGCTTCATTCAGTACTCTTTTAATTTTCACCTTTTCTTCTCCTGTTAATTTGACCAATTTGTGCTCTCTCTCTAAATAATGAATTATAAATCTGAGATCAGATGGATTTTTTATGAAATGTTTAAAAGACTGTTTATTTAGAACGTAATCGATTAATGTTTTCATATATTGTAATTTAAGGTTTTAACACTCTTTGTTTAATGTTATCAATTCAGCTTCAAATCGAACTCTCTTAGATCTTTAACATTACCTTCAACTATCGCTTCCATAACCTTGAAATCCTGATAAATTATATTTTTCCAATCCAATTTTTTAGCAATGTTTCGCATAAAGCTGAAATCTTTATTTTCAACTTCTTTCAAAGCAAGAGCCAAATCTTCAGCAATCATATCTACGTTTGAAGGATCTCTAAAATACCTTGCTACATTGCCCAAAGATCTTGAAATACCTTCAGTTTTCGTAACCAAAAAAGGCTTGCACATGCTTAAATATTCTCTTATTCTTGTATGAAGATTTGCGCGGTTCATTCTTGTTACAGGTAATAAAGGTAATGCGCATAATGATGCTGAAGCTATATAGTTTGGCAATTCTTCATATTCTATCCATCCTGTTAGTTTAACTTCTTTAGCTAAACCATTTTCATTTATTAAAGATCTTAAATAATTCATATAATTTGGCTTACCTTCTCCTACAATTAATAGAGAAGCTTTTTCTTTTAGTTTATTAAAAGCTTTTATCAATAAATGAACTCCATCATAAAGTCCCATGTCACCATGGTAAAAAATTACTTTATCATTCAGTTCAAGCTTACTTTTTATCATATCAGGATTTATTTTATCAGGATTAAAATGCTCTATATCAACACCATTTGGTATTACTGCAACTTTCTCTTTGTTAAGACCATACTCATGCCAAAAGTCTCTGCCTAAGTCTGTTTCAACGTTTGCATAATCTACTGTTCTGGCTATCTTCCTTTCCTTTCTTTTTAAAAAAGGTACTACTAAACTTTTAAGAGGCATATCAAATTGAATATAAAGGTCGCTGATGAAGTCGGTTAGCTCTGCATAAATTGGTATTTTTATTTCTTTTTTGTTTGATATTGCTGCGTAAGTTGGCACGATATTAATAGTTCTAATTATATCAAATTTTTCTTTTTTGCATAGTTCTTTTATTTTCTTCTTCATTTCTCTCGTTATTTTTATCCTTGAAAAGATGTTGAATTGCTTAAATTCTAAATTTATATATTCGTAATTAGCTAAATTATCTTCTGGCAAATCTGATTTAGGACAAATAACCGTTATATCGTTTCCTAATTCTGAAAGATATTTAACGCTATAATTCGGTCTTCCTGCTCTTTTCTTGGAAGGTAAAGGTTGTTCGCAGACTAGTAATATCTTAATTTTACTCATTTCTTGCTTTAGTAATCTTTGTTAGATTATTGGTTTAACGACCGTAATTTAAATCAATAGTTTTTGTCCATTCAATGAATTTGCTTACTATTTTTTCTGTTGTTTCATTAGCTGTTTGATAAAGAATTTCGTTACTAATTTCTAAGTATTGATTCACAAGCATGTTTCTTAAGCCTACAAGTCTTGTTATATATTCTGCTAAGTCTTTAGACATTTTGTTTGCTCTTGTTAGTTTTTGTGGATATTCTTCATAACTTTCAGCCAAATCAAGCAAGTAAACTGAAACTAGATGTCTGCATATATCAAGCATAGCTTCTATGATTTTTTGCATAGCTCTTTCTAGGGCTAGCATATCTTTGTAATTTAAGTCTTCGATTTTCTTCGATAGTATTTCGCTTTTAATGAATTCTGTGTTTCTTCTGATTTCTTCTGTTCTTGATATAATGACCATTTTATCTAATTTTGGATCAAAAGTTGCCCAATGCTCAATCTCCATTATGGCATCTGGCGCTTGCTCTGCTTTTTGTAAGAGTTGTTCAATAATATTAGGTTGTGCTTTGATTATGATACCTTCTTTGAGTATTTTTGAGAGCGTTATTGGATTTGCTTGGTTTAAGAGCACAATATCTATATGATCTTCATTGATATGTAGTGTTTTTGCTATCTGGGTTATAATGTATCCAGTTTCTAGCAGGTCTTCTTTATTTAATTTTAGGGCTATATCTATGTCATGAACACTGAACTTATTTCTTGCTATGGAACCAAATAATATTGCTGTTTCAACATTTTCAAACTTTTCAAATAATTCTTTTAATCTTGGCAATACGTGATCAATTGTAAGCTTGTTCTTAGTCATATAAGGATTTGTGAGGTTTAATTTTTTAAGAATGGAATATTTATCTTTTTAAATTTGAATATGTTAATCCTAACCAAAAGATATAATTAGGATCTTTTAACCAATCTTTTATTTTTGGTATCATTGCAGCTGTTTTGCTTTTTGATAACACTTCTGCAATTTCTTTCCCTTTTTTCATTATTTTTTCTTTAAAGGAATTTAACTTCTTCATTATTGATATTACTGATTCAATGATCTCCTTGTTTATTATCTTTTTAATTTTTGATAGTTTCATGCAAGCAATGTAAAATGCTTTATCCATAGCTGAAAGGTTGTTCCATAATCCTCTTCTTAAGCATGATTTATAAAATCTTGATAGATCTGAAAATGATAAGCTAAGCATTTTATTAATTAATCACTTTATTGTTTAAAAACTTTTATCATGGAGAAAACTTCATCTCATTTAAAGAATTATTTTTTGATCAAATAATTACTGATAGCTAAATATTTTAAGCCTGAATTTTTGAAAGTCCATATAGCAAGTTCAGGTGTTCCTACAATTGGATATCCATGCAAATTAAAACTTGTATTTAAAATGGCTCCAACTCCTGTAATTTTTTCAAAAGCTTTTAATATTTTTTTATAAGAAGGATTCCACTCATTTAAAGTTTGGGGTCTTGCTGTAAAATCTTGGGGATGAATAGCAGCAATTATTTCATCTCTTTTTTCTGTTGTATCAAAGGCAAGTATCATATATCTCGCAGGTCTCGCATTTACTAAATATTCATGCATTCTTTCTTCAAGTATTGTTGGTGCAAATGGCATCCAAAAATCTCTTTGCTTTATTGCGCTATTTAATTTTCTTACAACTCTAAAATCTCTTGGATCTGCTAAAATACTTCTGTTGCCTAACGCTCTTGGTCCCCACTCAACTCTTCCATTAAATCTTGCTACAATTTCTCCTTTAGCTAATAGTTCTCCTACAACTTCTTCTATACCATCATATTTTTCAGTTTTATTTTCCAATCCTTCTCTCTTTATTACTTCTCTTATATAATCATCATCAAATTCGCATCCGTAATAAAGATCTTCTAAAGGATGAAATTCTGGTTTTCTTCCATCTCTTTTACAAAGCTCATAGTAAATTTGTAAAGCAGCACCAACAGGAGTTCCATCATCTCCAGCTGCAGGATAAAAGAAAGCATCATCAACTTCCTCCATTTCCAAAACTCTTTTATTTGCTTTAACATTCAGTATATTTCCTCCTGCAAATACTAGTTTATGAATTCCTGTAATATTTATTGCATTTTTTACCCATTGTATAAATAATTCTTCATAATAAGCTTGACATGCAGCAGCTATATTATCAAATCTTTCTCCTTCAAGTAGCTTTCTTAATTTTTTCTGCATAGATTTCAAGTAGCTTCTGAAAGTATTCTGAAATTCCAAAGGATTTTTTGGATTTATTCTTATTATTTTTCTCATCTTATCAATGCAATATTCTGGCTTTCCATATGGAGCAAGACCCATTACTTTATATTCATGATCCCAAGGCTTCATTCCTAAATATCTCGTTATTTCGCTATATAATGCATTTCCTAGTGAATCATAGAAAGTTGACCATGCAATTCTTATAATTTCTCCTTTTTCTCCTATTGAAACTGTTGAAGAAACACCATCTCCAGCACCATCTGCGGTCATTATTAAAACTTTCTCATCGTAACCAAAAGGAGAAGTTCTGTAAGCACATGAAGCATGGGCTAAATGATGCTCTACAAAAAATACTTCTTTATTATCAATTCCTAATTCTTCAAATATTTTTTTCAATTCCTTTATATTTCTGAATTTACTTAGTATTTTTACGTAAAGCTTTACAAAAGATTTAAAATGAATATAAGGAGAAATTTTTTCAAATATCTTTACTTTTAAAGGATATTCTTCCAAAGGTGAATAAACTCGATTTAGACTTACTATAGCTATAGCATCTGTTTCGGAAGGGTCAACTTTTGCTATTTTATATACTTCTTTTATAGATAATTTAGGTATTCCGCTGTGATGCTTTATATTTGATAATCTTTCTTCTTGTATTGCTGCTAAAACTTTTCCATCTCTTATTAAAGCTGCTCCACAATCATGTCCATCGTTTATACCTAGAACTGTTATTGGTCTATGTGGCATTAACTTCTTTCAAAAAGCAAATAATCAAGTTTTTTCTTTATTTCTTCAGGATCTTTTGTAGAAAAATACCATTCTATTGTTCTTTTCAATCCTTCTTTATAACTAACTTTAGGTTCCCAGCTAAGTAATTTTCTAGCTAAAGTTAGATCTGCAGCTCTAGACAATACTCCAACAGGTTTGTTTGTATCATAAACAATCTTATTTGGTCTCCAGTTAACTATTTCAAATATCATTTCAGCTAATTCATTGATCGTTATGCTATCTTCTCTTCCAGCATTTACAGCAGTACCATCTTCGATTTTTTCACAGGCTAAGATCAAGGCATCTACAATATCATCTATATAAGTGTAGTTTCTTTTTTGCTTACCATTCCCCCAAATTACAAATGGATCCATTTTTATGAAGGTCTTAGCTATTAAAGCTATAACAGAATGTGTTTCATTTTCCCTTGGACCATAGGCTGTAAATATTCTAACAGAAGATGTTTTCATTCCATATTGTCTATGATAAGCTTTTAAAGCCATTTCTCCCATTAGTTTACTCCAACCATATTCTAGATCTGCATTAGCTTTACCATAAGTAAAAGGATCGGCATCTTCCTCTTTTAATTTATAATTACCTTCAGGATCTTCTTGTAAATAAACAGGGTAAACACATGCAGAACTAGCATAGCATATTCTTTCTACGTTATTTTTACATGCTTCTTCAAAAACTAACTGATCTATTATCATTCCTGTACAAACATCTGCAGGATGCGTAGCTATGTATCCTCTTCCTCCATGAATTGCTGCTAAATGAAACACAACATCTATATTTTTAACTACTTTCCTTACAAATCTTCTATCTTTTAAATCTCCAACATAAACCTTTAAATTTGCTTCCTTTGCAACATATTCTCCTTTTGCAACTTTTGAAAAACTGTATTGTAAATTTTCCCATCTTCCACTCGAGAAATTGTCAGCTACAATAACTTCAGCACCTTCTTTTAACAATTTATCCACCAAATGACTTCCTATGAAGGATGCTCCTCCTGTAACAAGAACTTTTTTACCTTTATACATTGTTTAGTTTCTTATAAGCCCACTCTATTGTTCTTTTCAATCCTTCATCCAATTTTATTTTTGGCATCCAATCAAGTTTTTCCTTCATTTTTGTTAGGTCTGCACAATATCCTTTTACTCCTACTGTTCCATTAAGATCATATTCTAATTTTATTTCCTTACCAAGAATTTTAATGATTTTTAAAGCAACTTCATTTATCGTAACTACTTCATTGTTTCCAAGATTTATTGGCTCAGCATCATTAGCTTTTAACATGCATCTAAGAAGGCCTTCAATACAATCTTGAACATATAAAAATGCTCTCTGTTGACTTCCGTCTCCTAATATTACAAATCTTTCCTTTGGATACATTATTGCCTTTCTTATCAATGATGGAATTACATGAGCCCATTTTAGATCAAGATTTTCATTTTCACCATAAGCATTAAATATTCTAGGAACTGAACATTTTATACCATAGTCTTTATAATAAGCTTTACATGCTATTTCTCCCAATATTTTTGCCCATCCATATGTTGTTGGTGGATTTGCTGGATAAGCATCTTCTTCTTTAAATACATTTAATCCATTTGTTTTGTTTCTATAAACACAAGCAGAACTTGTAAATAAAAAACCTTTAACATCATTTTTTCTAGCAGCTTCAAGCATGTTTATATTCATAGTTACAGAAGGAGATAATTGTTCAACATTTACCTTTGAAATGTAATGAATTCCACCAACAGATGAAGCTAAATGAAAAATGTAATCGACTCCTTGGCTAACTTTTATACAATTATTTATATCTGTTAAATCTACTTTGTAAAATTTTATTTTATCAATTATCTCACTTAAATTTTCCACACTTCCTCTGGAAAGATTATCCGCAACTATAACATTTGCACCTAGCTCTACTAGTTTCTTAGCTAAATTTGAACCTATAAACCCTGCTCCACCTGTAATTAAAACATTGCTTCCTTCAAATTCTTTAAAATTCATTTCTTTAAAATTTTCTTTATAAGCTTAAATGTTTTTAGTTAAAGATTTTCTTTAAAATTTCCTTTAATTTGTTTTCTGAAAAATACTCATTTAGAACTTTAATATTTCTTAATTTAAACTCTTTTAATGAATTTTTTTCTTTGGAAATTTTTATTAGCAAAGAGGCAATCTCTTGGTGGTTGGCTTCTTCAAATACAAAACCAACATTTTTTTCTTTCGAAAACTTTGCTAAATATCCTTTTGATATTATCAACATTGGCTTCCCAAATCCTAAATATTCTACAAATTTTATTGGAAAGGATGCATCTGGAAACATTGAACTTTTTAAAGGAAGCAAGAAAATATCTGAATTGCACATTTCTTTTAAATAATCTTTATAAGGTAAAGGCTTATTTTCAATTTTTACATTCTTTAAATTATATTCTTTTATTAATTTGCTTAAAATGCTATACATTTCTCCTTGACCTCTTATGATAAACTCTATCTTTTCGTTATTCAAAATTTTAGCTATTTCAATGATTGAAATTAGATCATAATTTTTACCAAGATTTCCTGAATAAACGATCCTTAATTTATCCTTACTAACATTTTCTTCGCAATCATGTTTTTTTGCTATATTTGGCAAAATTTCAATTTTTTTAGGTTCAATTTTATATTCTTTTGCAATAAAATCCTTCATCGAATATGCTAATACAGTTACTTTATCACTTAACAAATATACAATTTTAGCCAAAAATCTGCCTACTTTGAAAAATAGACTATTATATTTTGTATATCCAGTGTTTACTAAAGCTTCTGGCCAAAGATCTGTAATATCGCTTATCAATTTGCATCTGTAAAAAATTTTAAATATTATTCCAGAAATGGAAGAAAATATTCTTTGACTAAAAGCCCAAACGTAATCTGCTTTCTTTAAAATAAACAATGGAAAGAGAGAAGTGAAAGTAAATGTAATATATAATATTAATCTTCTATGTAAACCTTCATGCTTTAAAGGAGGAATGTAAACTCTTATTATTTTAATATTTTTTCCTTTTTCTATTATCATAGGCTTTGATTTGTAACCTTTTCTATCTCCGTATGGATAATGAGGTAAGGATGTTATTAAAGTTACCTCATATCCAAGATCTATTAAAACTTTTATACAGTTCTTTAATCTAACAACATCTCCATTTAAATCTGGAAGCCAATATTGCGATATTATGCATATTTTTTTCATTTAGATTTTGATATTTCTTCTCTTATTAAAGAAACAAGTATAAATATTAACAATCCAGTTGCAGCTAAAATTATTGAAATTATTAAACTCATTCCAGATATTATAAGCAAATTTGTTGGCAATTGCCTAGTAGTATTAAAGTAATCCATAGCTAATATCCCAATAGTTATGGAAATTAGTAAGAAAATAAAGGATGGAATTCCAAATAAAATTAAAGGATGCCTTATAGCATGTCTTTTTAAAACTGTAAGCAAAACATCTAAGCCATGCAAAATAGGATTTGTTTTTGAAGGTTTTGGAACATTGTATTTAACAGAAATAGGAATTTCTATTACTTTCAAGTTATTATCCAGAGCTTTTAGCAAAATTTCAGAATCAGCTCCATAGCCCATTTCTGATGGAATTAGATGCTTTAATATTTCTTTTTTATAAGCTCTAAAACCGCATTGGGAATCTGTATATTTTTTGTTTGTAACAATGTTTAATATTTTATTACCAATAACTCTATAACCTGGTACTTCCTTGCTTTTTGAATTTAAAAATCTTGAACCTATTACAACATCAGCATCATTTTCTGTTAAAGTATTTATAAAAAAAGGTATTAGATCTGGATCATGCTGCATATCAGCATCTAAAGTTATTACAACATCAGCATCTTCTTTCAAAGCTCTTTTAAATAATTCAGCTAAACAATATCCTTTGCCATAATTTCTTTCATTTTTTATTACTTCAGCTCCAAGACTTTTGGCTATTTCATATGTCATATCTTGAGAGCCATCATCACAAACTATTATTTTATCAACATATTTTTTCGCTTTTAATATGACTTTAGCTATTGTATTTTCTTCGTTATAGGCAGGAATTAAAGCAATAACTTTCATTCAAAAGATTAGTTGTTTAGAAAAATATAAACTTAGCTAACAAAAAATACAGGTATAAGATATAAAATTATGTTGCCAGAAAAGTGGGCTGTTATGGGAGTGACAAGGCTATTGAAATAATAAGCAAATAAACCAAATATTAATCCTGCACCATATGCTAAAACTACTTCCCAAGGATTTAGCCAACCTATGTGCATTAATCCAAATATTACTGAAGCTAAAAAAATGGCATGAAATTTAGGCATTAATTTTTCAAGATATGTTTGAAGCATTCCTCTGAATAAAATTTCTTCAGCAAATCCTACTAATATCATAACAAAAACAACGTATGAAAATACTAGAAGCAAATTCTCGAAAATTACGACTTTTAACTTTAAAACAAAATATTCTGTTGTCCCAACACCAATACCTACAATTAAACCTAAAATAATTTGGAATGTTAAACTTGAATTTCCTTTGAATAGCCTAATGCTTTCATTAGATATTTTTCTTATATACAAATAAGTTACTATTGCTATTATTAAGAAAGCGTAAATAATGATCATTGAATAACCAAGAAATAAAAACTGTTTAGGAAAAGCTACCAATATTGTTCTGCTAATTAAAATTAAAGCTAGTGATTCAAGGCAAATTCTTAATCTTTCATCCTTAGTCATTAAGTTAGCAAAGAGAGGTAAAAAGATTATAAGAAATATATTTATAATTAAACCATAAATAACATATAAAGATATTAAAAGTAATTCTTCAATTAATATTAATATTGTTATAGAAATAAACAATAAATATAATTTTGTTTTTTCTTTAATTCCAATAAGTATTAAAAAAAGGGATAAAAGAGTAAAAGCGGTTGTTGCTATAAAATGTAAAGATAAATAATAATAAGGAATAAATAAGCTTAGAATAACATAGTAAACTGAAAAGAATATTAAAGAAAGAAAAAAAAGTGTTAGTGTTTGCCTTATTATTTCTGAGCTATCTTCCATGAAATTTTAGCCAGTTATTACTAATATTGCCCTTAAAGTAACTATCGTAAAGAAAATTAAAGCAAGTATTATTCCCATCGGTAACAATGCATTTCTAATTTCAAAGTATTTTCTTTTAACATTTCCATAACTTTGGTGAGTAATTTCTAAATAAATTAATAAACCTATTGTAGCTACTGCAATTATTATTTGAGCTATATATAATGCATTAATTAAAGTATTTAAATAAGTTTCAGCGTAGACAGTAGTTAAAGTTACAGAGCCTAAGACTGTGCTCCCTAATATTGTAGAGCCCATTACTGTACTACCTAACACCGTAGAACCTAACACGGTGCTGCCTAATATTGTTGAACCTAATATTGTACTACCTAAAATTGTTGATAAACCTACAAGTTGTGCTGGTGAAATGAAAAACGATACTATAATAGCAATTATTGAAATTACTATTAATCCTAGCCTTATTTTATCCATTTTGTAATTATACTATAGCGTAAGAGTATTTAAATCTTTCTACTATTTAAAGATTTTTATTTTATTATAGGAGAGCAAAAATCTCGCTATAAATGATGGTTAAACCTACTCTAAACGCAGAAATCTTTGCCATTAAGGAATAGCTCATAATTGTATCTCTAAAATTCTGGGTTTTAAATTGTAACTTACTTTAACTATCTCATAAGGATAAAGAGTTATTTGATTATTTACTTTATAGAATTTTTTACCATCCTTTGAATATTCTACATTAGCTTCTCCTATAATTATTATATTCACAGGGTAAGGATTTTCGTTTATATAAACAAATGGATTTTCTTCGAAATTTATTTCCTTTACTTCTTTTTGGTTATAGCCTTCATTATTAATAAATAAAGCGCCTTTAGTTTTTATCTCAAATATGATTGAAGGATAATCTTGACTGTAATTTTCGAAGATATTGCTTGCGAAAATACTTGAATCCATTTTGTTTCCTCTAACAACTACTCTTATTGTTTTAATTCTATTGTTTACTACCTTAAGGTATCTATTATCGCATTTATTTGGATCTTTAGCATAACTTATGGAAAATATTCCGCCTATAAACGTATTTCCTTCAATATGGCATCCCCTTCCTGAACCAAAAATAACAAAGGGATTACTAGCTATTACTGTATTATTAACTATTTTCACATCGGTATTATTTTCTATTCTTATTCCATATGTTGCAATTTTTACTTTAGAAAAATCTGTTAAAATTGTATTATTTGCTATTATGCTTCCATTATAGCCAGGATTATCTTCTGTAGCATTTGTACCTGCTACAGTTATAAAGCTCCAATCTTGGGCAGGTAAATCTGGAGAAATATTTCTATCAAGAATAAATGTATTATTTGATACTACGTTGAGAGCTGAATGGCCGTATAATAACAATGAAGTATTATAAAAAATATTGTTTGTTACAAAATTTTTACCTGTTATATCAGTAAAGGGAGGTTCGCTTATTGGATTATCTGTACCCCATAAAGTTACAGCAGGATTATTGGTAATTAAAGGATCGCTGTCTTGTCTAAAAACATTCTCAGCTATTACTACATCAGAAGCATAATCAACACGTATCATATTAATAGGAATTTCTTGATAAAATATGCATCTTCTTATAATAGTTCCTTTATATGAGCTTGGTGAAAACCAAATATATTCATTATTAGTACCTGTAACAGGATTGTTTCTAAATATACAATCTTCTATTAAAATATTTGCATCATTAATATATCCTGGTCCGCTAGATTTTACAGCCCAGCTAAAACTGATATGATGGAACTGTTCCTCTACAGCAATAGGTGCCTTAGGATCGATTACAGGAGTAACTTTTAAAGGTTCAGCTTCAAATATAATGTTTCTTATTACTATATTGTTTGCTCCGTTTCCTGTTCTTATTAAAAAAGTATTACCATAATTAGGCTCTTTTGAAACATCTACTTTTCTTCTTAATACTGTATTTCCTTCTCCTTCTATTATTATAGGAACACCTTTGTTGTCAATTTCAAACCCTCTTACAACATAAACTCCATTCCTAATAAATATTCTTCCCCCTCTTTGATAAAGTGCTTCTATTGCTTTTTGTATAACAATTGTAGCATCATAATCTTGGAAATCTATGTTTCCAGTTACACCATTTAAAGCTTTAAAAAGCTCTCTTTCTTGAAATATTATATAGTTAGCTAAAATGTCTCCTCTTAATGTTGCAGGAGATAATCTTTGAGATAATAGAAACAACGTTCCTGCAGTAGCTATAGCTGCAGCTCCTAATCCTAATGTTTTTAGCCATTCCCTTTTTTCTTTATCTTTTATTTCGCTCATTTTAAAGTACAGTTACAGATTTAGCTAAATTCCTTGGTTTATCAGGATCAAGTCCTTTTAATACTGCAGTATAATATGCTAAAAGTTGTAAAGGTAAAATGTATAAAATAGGTGTAATTATGCTATTCATTTTAGGCATTCCTATGAATATATTGCTTAAAGATCTTATTTCTTCATCATCTTCTTCTGCTAAAGCAATTATTTCTGCTCCTCTTGCTTTCATTTCCATTATATTTCCAATTATTTGCTTCCTTGTTTCATCCTTAGGAGCTATAAAAATAACTGGCACTCCTTCTTCTATCAAGCTTATTGGTCCATGCTTAGATTCTCCTGCAGGATAGGCTGTTGAAGGAATATATGCTATTTCTAAAAGCTTTAATCTTCCTTCCAAAGCTGTTCCATAATTTAATCCTCTAGCTAAAAAGAATACATGGTTCTTATTCATTATTTTCTTTGCTACTTCCTTTACTTCTTTGCTTTTTTCTTTTAAAATTTTTCCTGCTAAAATTGGTATTTCGCTAAGAGTTTCTTTCATTTCATCCATTTCATATTGTGAAATTTTTCCTCTTTTTTTAGCTAAATTCAAAGCTAAAAGTAAATGTATTATTAGCTGCGATGTATATGTTTTAGTAGCAGCTACTCCTATTTCGGGTCCTGATTGTTGCAAAACATATGCTCTTGCTACTCTTGTTAAAGTTGAACCTATTACATTACAAATAGCTAATATTGTACATGCTCTTTTTCTTGCAAAATCTACTGCATTTAATACATCAGCTGTTTCTCCTGATTGAGAAACAAACAATATTGCTGTGTTAATATCTATTGAGGAGCCATAATTTTCTATGAATTCTGAAGCTATTACAGGAATTGTAGTAATTGTAGCAAGCTTTGAATAATAATATGAACCTACAACACATGAATGATATGAAGTTCCTGCCCCTACTAAAAATACCTTATTAGCTTTATCTATAAATTCTGAAATTAAATCTAAATAAATCTTTTGGGCATTTAAAGACCATCTCATAGATGTTTCCTGTTCCATTATCTCTTTTAGCATATAGTGATCATAACCTTCCTTGCTTGCTTGTTCCAAGCTCCAATTTAAAATTATTGGTTTCCTGTTAACCTTTGTTTTCCCTTCTAATTTATATATTTCATAGCCATTAAGAGAAATTATTGCTATTTCGTTATCTTCTAAAGGAATGCATTCCTTAGTTTTATCTATAAATGCTATAGTATCTGAGGAAGCAAAATTGAATTCTTTTCCTATACCTAATAATAAAGGAGCACCATTTTTTGCAAGGAAAATTTTATCTGGTTCATAAGTTGTAATTACTGAAATAGCATATGAGCCTTGTAATCTTTTTATAGCTTGTATAAAAGCCTCTTTAAAATCCTTAGTTAACTTGTAATATTCTTCAATTAAATGTACTATTACTTCTGTATCTGTTCTTGAGACAAATTTATGATTAAGCTGTTCAAGTTCTTGTTTTAATTCCAAAAAATTTTCTATTATTCCATTATGAGCTATTGCTATGTTTTTGCTACAATCTAAATGGGGATGGGCATTAATTTGTGAAGGAGCTCCATGTGTTGCCCATCTTGTATGAGCTATTCCAATTTTTCCTTTTAGGTCATCAAAATTTAATCTTTGATGGATTTCATCTATTTTTCCTTTATCTTTTTTTAAGTAAATTTTATCATCATAAATTGTAGCAATTCCAGCTGAATCATAGCCTCCGTATTCTAATCTTTTTAAACCAATTCTTAATAAAGGAGCAATATCACCATCTTTAATTATTCCAGCAAAGATTCTACACATATTCTTTAATTTAGGTTAACGGTATAAAAATTTAAAAATCGTATTTGAAATATTAACCGATTATTTTCTAAGTTTTTTAAAAATAATGTGATATTTGGACTGAAAATATGAAAATTATTCTACTTTTAAATAAATCAACGAAATATTAACCAAAAAAACAAGATGAAAATTATTCGAAATAAATATGCAGGGGGTGGGATTTGAACCCACGAAGGCCTTCGCCATAGGGTCCTAAGCCCCACCCCTTTGACCTGGCTAGGGAACCCCTGCTCCAAATATAATATAATTAAATTTTGCCTAAAAATTTTAAAGAGAACCTTCTTCTGAAGATAATTTTTGACCTAAGAATGCATATATTCCTAACTTTAATACCTTTAAAGACAATGTAGCACATTTTATTCTTGAAGGACCTAAATAAGGATTTCCCATCTCTTCTAAAATATTTTCTTTCTTAAGCTTTTTTATTTCATCTAAAGTTTTACCTTTTACTAACTCAGATAAAATTGAAGCTGAAGCTTGGCTTATTGCACATCCTTTTCCAATGAATTTTATTTGTTCAATTCTCTTTTTCTCAGAATCTAATTTTATATAATATTCAATTTCATCACCGCATAAAGGATTCGAATCTTTTACTTTAATATCTGCATTTTCTATTTTACCATAATTTCTAGGAAATTTATAATGTTCAAGAATTATCTCGTAATAAATATCGCTCATAGTTTTACTTTACATAAACAAATTTAAATTTCTATAAAAATTTCACCGTTAATTATTTCTACTTTATATGTTTTTAAGTTTCTTTCAGCTGGAGGATTTAATACTTGACCTGTTTCTATATTAAAAGAAGATAAATGTAAAGGACATATTATTTCATTTTCTGTAAGTATACTATAAGCTAAATCTGCTTTTTCATGTGTACAATATCCTTCAAGAGCATATACTTTATTTCCAAGTTTAAAAAATATTATATGTTCATTGTTTATATCCTTTGAATATATATTACCTTCAATTAAATTTTTTATTTCTCCAATTTTTACCTTCATTTTCTATATTTATAATGTGTTTCAAACATTTTTTCAGGAGATAATTCTTTAAATTCTTTTATTTCTTCTGTTATGATTAATCTTTCTTCTATCTTTTTCTTTCTATTTTCAATTTTATCTTCAATTAATTCCTTAATTTTTTCTTTTATACTTTCTGAAAGAATCTTTGCTAAAAGAGGATCAAAAAATCCTAAAGTTAATAGTTTCTTTGCTTCATTTTCACTTAAACCTCTACTCATTAAATAAAATATTTGTTCTTCATCTATTTGTGCTACCGATGCAGAATGAGTAGCTCTTACTTCATTGTTTGCAATTTCTAATCCAGGAATAGAATCAGCTCTTGCACCTCTATTTAAGATCATTGCATGTTCTTCTAAATATGCATTTGAATTCTTTGCATTTTCTGTAATTTTTATTAAACCTTTTAATAAGCTTCTTGATTCATCTTTTAAAACTGCTCTTGATAAAGCCACTCCTTGTGTATAAGAAGCAGCATGGGTTAAATAGGATGTTATATCAAATCTTTGTTTCAAGTTACCTACAATTAGCTCTATTGTATTTGAAAAAGCTCCTTGCTCTTTCATAAAATTATCAGTTTTTATTCTTGTTATTAATCCTCCTAAATATCCTGAGATCCATGAAATTCTTGAATCTTTATTACAAACAACTCTCCTATTGCTAAAATAACTCGTCTTTTCATTAAAATTACAAACTGTAATATATTCCAATTCTGAACCTTCGTTTAAATAAACATTCAAATTTTGACTATGTAAAGATTGAACAGAAATATCTTCTTTTGAAAAATTCTCTTCTAATATTACAAATTTACTATCATTATCTGCTACTATGAAATTTTGAACTACAGAAACTATTCCTTCATTGTTTATTAAATTTATTATTCTTATTGGAACCTTTAGCTGAATTCCTTTTGGAATATAAATAAATAAACCATCTAAGAAAAATGCATCATTGAAAGCTGCAAATTTATCTTCTTTGTTGCTTATCGTTTTATATTTAAAAATTTCTTTTATTTTTTCTTCTTCAGAAAGATAACTTTTTATGCTATCTATTCTTAAACCTGTTTTTAAAAAAATTTCAGGAATGTTAATTTTTGAAACCTTACCATTTATTATTAAAGCATAAGGAAAATTGCTTATGCTTTCTAAGAATCCTAATATTTCTTTATCAGCTTCATATTTTTCTTCATAAGCTATTTTAGCATTTGCTAAATTTAAACCTGAAATATCAAAGTTTTTTATATACAAAGGAGAAACTTCAATATTTAATTTATTATAATAATCAAAGGCTTCCTTTCTATATTCAGTAAGAATACTTACTTCATTTAATTGATATTTATTTTCAAAAATTTCCTTTAATGAAAAATTTGGTAATTGATAGCTCATTAACCTACAGAACCTGTCATTTCAAGTCTTAATAATCTATTCATTTCTACAGCATATTCCATTGGTAGCTCTTTTATAAATGGTTCAAAGAATCCTAAAACTATCATATTTAATGCTTCTACTTCTGGAATTCCTCTTGACATTAAATAAAATAGCTGATCTTCGCTAATTTTTCCTACTGTTGCTTCATGTGTAACTGTAGCATCATCTTCTAATATTTCAACGTATGGATATGTATCTGTTTTTGAATATTCATCTAAAAGCAAAGCATCACATCTTACACTTGCTTTAACTCCTCTAGCTCCCTTTGCTACATGTAATAATCCTCTGTATGTAGTTCTTCCACCGTCTTTTGATACAGATTTTGAAGTAATTCTAGAAGAAGTATATGGAGCTAAATGAATTACCTTTCCACCAGTATCTTGATGTTGACCTTTTCCTGCAAAAGCAACTGAAATTATTTCAGCAGTCGCATATTTTCCTAAAAGATAAACTGAAGGATATTTCATTGTAGCTTTACTTCCAATGTTTGCATCGACCCATTCTACTCTAGCTTCTTCATATGCATGGGCTCTCTTTGTTACTAAATTATAAACATCTATACTCCAGTTTTGTATTGTAGTATATCTTACCTTTGCTCCTTTCTTTGCAATTATCTCTACTACTGCACTATGTAACGAATGACTCAAATATATCGGCGCTGTACAATTGTGAACTGCAAATCCTTTAACTAAATAAGAATTATCCCTTTCAACTTCTAGATTAAAAACTGGACCTTCATATTCAAACTTTTCGATTTTTTTAATTGGGACTATATAATATTCCTCTGTTTCTCTCACTTCTGACCACTTTTTAGGATAAGTAAAAGCAACAATGTATTGATTTTTTCTTTTGATCTCTCTTCCCAAAATTTTATCCTTTCCTCCTTTTCTTTCTTGAATGCTAGCGAAAATTCCAATTTTGGCTAAAATCTCTTGTAGCTGAATGGCTAAATTAATTGAAGCAGTTGCAACACGATAAAGTTTACTTTTTCCATTTTTTATGCAAAGATTTCCATCTCCTTTAAAATAAGCCCAAAAGAACTTTTCTAATTTTTCTTTTGGCAAATTCAATATCTCTGGGCTTAGTCTTTTCTCTTTGGCCAATTTTCCGCAATGTCTTAAACACAAATCGTATAATGGTTTTGAATATACTACTACATTTATTGAATGTTTCTTTTTATCTCTTACTAAAATAGCTTTTTTGCCAGAGATTTTTTCTATTAGAAACTTTACTCTTTCAATATTTTCCTTTTCTCTTTCAGAAAAAGACAAAGAAACAACAAATTGTTTAAGTTTTTTATGATAATAAGCTGAACCTTCAGCAGCATAAAATCCTAAAAATTCTATTTCTTCATCAGAAAGATTTGAAGAATTTATTATTTGATTTTTTATTTTGGGAAATATTAGAAAATCTCCTTTTTTAAGATCTCTTACCGGAATGAATTCTGGTTTTGTATTCTTTAACTTTCGAGAATCTACTTCTGGTAGCCAACCCTCTTTCCTTATTTTTCTCTTTTTCATTACCCACTCTCTCTTAATAGCTAAAACTGGATGTTCCTCGGTAAGCGAAAAACTATTAAAAGGAGAAATTGGTGTAATTTTGTACATATCTCCTTTATAATTTCTCGTCATTACCAATTTAACCTTAGCTAAAGTTCCCCTATGAGTAACAACATAATCTCCTGGTTTTATCGTTTCAATATTTATCCAAGAATCTCCTAAAGAAACCTTTTCACCTGGTGGCAAACACCCCTCAATATACTGGACTTCGCTGTAAGGCTCAGCTATTATTAATGTTCTTTCAAATTGACCAACATTTTGAGCATTAATTCTGAAATATGCTTGTAAGGGCATCTCTACTTTAACTCCTTCAGGAACATAAATAAAGCTACCTCCGCTCCATACTGCTGAATTTAATGCAGCAAATTTATTATCATTTGGAGGTACAACTGTACCAAAGTATTTTTTAACTATTTCAGGATATTCTCTTACAGCTGTATCTGTATCAACAAAAATTACTCCTTGCTTTTCTAATTCTTTCCTTAAGTTATGATATACAACTTCTGAATCATATTGACCTCCTACTCCTGCTAAGAATTTCCTTTCTGCTTCAGGAATTCCTAATCTTTCAAAAGTTCTTTTTATATATTCAGGTACTTCATCCCAACTTCTTCCTTTTTTGCTTGTAGGTTTTGCATAATAATGGATATCATCCAATCTAAGTTTTGATAGATCTACACCCCATGTAGGCATTGGTTTTTCCATGAATAATTTAAATGATTTAACTCTGAATTCTTCCATCCATGAAGGTTCATTCTTTATTCTAGATATTTCCCTTACTATTTCTTCGTTTAGCCCTTTAGGTAATAGTATTTCATACTCTACAATATCTCTAAAATTGTATTTACTATAATCAAAACTAAGATCTATTTTGCTCATGTTCCTACACCTCTTAACCAATTATAACCCTTTTCTTCAAGATGATCAGCTAATTCAGCGCCTCCTGAATCAATTATTTTACCATCTATTAATACATGAACATAGTTGGGTCTAATATATTTCAATATTCTGTTATAATGCGTAATTAAAATTAATCCCATACCATTTTTATATATTTCCATTATTGCATTTGAAACTATTTTTATACCATCTATATCCAATCCTGAATCTGTTTCATCTAATATTGCAAATTTTGGCTTTATCATTGCCAATTGAACAATTTCAGTTCTTTTTTTCTCTCCTCCTGAAAATCCTTCATTTATATATCTTGAACTAAAGCTTTCATCTAAACCAAGTAATTTTAAAGCATTTGTTAGATCCTTCTTAATTTTTATAACGGTAGCTATTTCTTTAGAATCTTGTTGTAATCCATATATTGATGTAATTGAAGCTCTCATTAAACTAAGCAAAGTAATTCCAGGTATACTTATTGGGTATTGCATAGATAGAAATAAGCCTTTTTTAACTCTTTGATCTGTAGGTAAATTAATTATACTTTCGCCGTTTAATTTAATGTCTCCTTTTGTTATTTTATATTTAGGATGACCTAATATAGCTAAAGCTAATGAGCTTTTTCCTGAACCGTTTGGACCCATTATTGCATGAATCTCGCCTTTTTTAACTTCTAAATTTACACCTCTAATTACTTCTTTTCCTTCTACTTCTACATGCAAGTCCTCAATTGTTAGTGTATCAATCATACTTCCTTAATAGTATTTCAACCAAAATATAAATATAACTATTGTTATAATGGTAAATTTTAAGCCCCAGGCGGGATTTGAACCCGCGATCTCTTGCTTTCCCGATATATTTACGAGGCAAGCGCATTACCAAGCTATGCTACTGGGGCTTCCAATTATTATTTATTAAAATAAAATTTTAAGTTTATTTTGATGAACATTTCAGAATTAGGAGAAAGGAAAATAATTGAAATTGTTCATGAAATTATTGAAAAAAAGCTTAACTTTAAACCAGATTACGATGATTCAGTTTTTATAAGACTTCCTTCTTCAGATTATCTAGTATTACATACGGATGTTTTAAACGAGTCAACCGATTTTATTAAAGAAATGGGATTTTATAACTTTGGTTGGAAAGCTGTAATATCAAATTTATCTGATATAGCTTGTAAAGGAGCAAAGCCTTTAGGAATTCTTTTTTCTTTTTCTCTTCCAAAAAGTTTAGATTTAAAAGATTTTGAAGAAATGGTAAAAGGTATTTGTGATGCATGTAAAGAAGAAGATGTAATTTACTTAGGAGGAGATACTTCTAGTTCAAATGAGCTAAGTATAGCAGGATTCACTTTTGGAATAGCAAAAAGAATAATTAAAAGAAAAGGAGCAAAAATAGGTGATCTAATTGGTGTTACTGGTAAATTTGGTTTAAATTCAGTAGCATATGAAATATTGTTTAAAAAAGCTAAAAGCAATGAATATATTAAGAACTTATCTTTTGCAAATCTATTTAAACCTAAGGGAAGAATAAAAGAAGCTTTAATGATTTCTCCTTATTTAAATTGTTGCATGGACATAAGCGATGGTTTAGCTATTTCTTTAAATCAATTATGTGAATTAAATAATGTAGGAGCAAGAATTTTTAACATACCTATTCATGAGAAAGTTAATGAATTTTGTGAAATTAATAACTTAGATCCTTTGGAGCTTTCTTTATATAAAGGAGGAGAAGAATATGAAATTTTATTTTGTTTTAATAAAAGTTATTTAGAAGATATCAAGAATTTATTAACAAGTTTAGGATGCGAATTTAATGTTATTGGAGAAATAACTAAGAATAAAGAAGTAATTTATAATGATGGAAAAAGGAATTTTGTAATAGAAAGTAAAGGATGGGAACACTTTAAACGATGGGGTTAAATATATTATAAAATTAAAAAATAATATCAAAAATGAAATGCAAATACTGCGGTTCAGAAATAAGAGTTTTTATAAAGGATCCTGTATCTCCTTTTAACGAATATCCTTTCTGCACAAAATGTGAATCAATAGTAGAAGTTGAACCTTAACTACTTCTTTTTCTTTGGAAGTAGCAAAGCTTTAAAAGGATAAGTTATTGTTTTAATAATTCTCTTCTTAAAAGTCTCTATTTCTTCAACATAACCAAAATTTTCTCTCACAATTTTTGTTATTTTTTCTATATCCTTTTTATTTGAAACAAAGATTTCAAGTTTTAATGGAATTTTCCTTTTAAAACGAAAATCATATTTTTTTAATTCTTCTTCAGCTTTTTCTATTGCGTAATCGTTTCCAAAAGTAGCTTCTATTTTTTTCTTAAACATTTAATAACATTCTACTTTAACTTTATTACTTTTTGCTTTAACTTCTCCTTTCTTTATAAATTCATAATTTCCCCATTTCGCTTTAACCACAGCAAATATCTCATGCTTACCTTTACCTAATTTAAAATTATCTATCAAATACTCTTTTTTTAAAACAAATAGTTTATCCTTAACTTCTTCAGCATCTGAAGGAAGATATGGCTTCTTTTCTTCTGACACATACATTACCCATATTCTATTTTTTATTGTAGGATTACGGGTCCAAAAGAATGTTGCTTTTCTTACTATTTTATCTTTTAAAATTAATTTTTTCAAAAATTTTTCTTTTTTAAATATTTCAATGTAATATCTTAGTAAGAATCTCCTTTCTCCTTTATCGTATGCTTTCTCCCATATATCAGGTGAAAAAACTTCTCTTATTTTACCGTTTAATTTAGCATAAATCCTAATTTTTAACGTATCATCTTCCTTTAATTTGTTCTTATCCGTATCGATTATTACATTTTCTAAGAAAGTTTCCATTTCATTCTTTATATAAAATTAAAATATTTAAAATAAACATTGGCATTACTGGAGCGTATTATGTTGATTTTGACTACGGAATTACTATTATGGTTCCTATGAATACTAAACTAAAAAAGATAGTGATAAATGCTGGAATGATGGAAGAAAATATTGGAAAATATAACTTAACTACGTTCATATATAAGGAAGGTGTAGTAATAAATTCGGCAGAAATCTTTTCCTCTATTACAAAGGGACAAACAAAGGAATAAACCCCATTATTTCTTGATTTTTGAAAGACTGAAAGTTTCTTCTTTTATGGTAAGAAAGTCAGCTAAATATTAAGAATTCATGCTCAGGCAATCCTATTTTTACTAAGCTTTCCTTCTTATCTTTTATATTTTTTACTATCGCTTCACCTTCATTAATAATGCTAAGAGCTATATCTATATCATTGCTTGAAATTATAGAGAAGTTTTTAAGATAATTAATATCATAGGAATTAAGTATTTGATGCAGAATTAAACAGCAGGTATTAGCTAAAATATTCTGATTAATTATGGAAGGTCTTGTACACGCTAATATTATGCCTAATCCATACTTTCTTAATTCCATAAACATTTTTTCCAATATTCCGTTTTCATTTTCTTTTGAAGCAACATTTTGTGCTTCATCTATTATAATGATCAATTTAGGATTGTTTGTTATTTCATTTTTTCTTAAAAACAAATTTAAAAGATTTAATAAAACCAAACTGAACATGTTTTTTATACTTTCATATTCGAATATAGACATATCTACAATATGAATTCCTGTTTTTATCAAAGCTTCATAGAATTCATTAAAATCAGAGTTTTCAAAGGCTTTTTTAACTTTTCCTATCTTAAATATAAAGAATCTGGAAATTATAGCTTCATATGCTTCCTTCCAAATTATGCCTCTTTTGTTTGAACCATCAATTATATTCTTTAGTAAAATATCAAAGTTTATTTTTTCTTCTTTCTCATGCATTTCTTGAAGAGTATCGATAAGTATTCTTGTTTGAAGAGGACTAAATTGATCTTTCCATGTTATTCTGCAGTATTCATTTAATAAGAAAACTTCGTTTTGAACTCTTTCTTCTATTTCATAATTTTCCCAAATATAAAAAGGAGAAAGAGAAAAATTTATACTTGGAATATAAACGTAAGAATTTTCAATATATTTAGGTAAATGCTTACCAAATTCTCCAGTTCGATCTAATATTAAGCAAGGAATGTTTAATTTATTTAATTCGTAGCTTAAAATCTTTAAAGTTGTTGATTTACCAGAGCCAGTTACACCAAAAATGCATGTATGTCTAATTAATATCTTAGGATCTATTTCATATAATTTTCCTTTTGATCCTCCTTCTATAATATAGCCTAATCTTATCATAAAAAGATTAAGAAAATAGTATAAAACTAATTATCTTTTATAGAAGAAAAAATCTAGTTATTTTATGCTGGTTACGTTACTTAGCTAGAAACAGCTGCTTGTCCTGTTTTAGAAGAATGGATAGTTGCACATGCACAGCTTGGTTGCAAAGATTCCTTTGTAGTTTTATAATTTGCCAAATCGCAACCGCAGTTTGGATGATGTTTACCTCTTCTTAAGGTTCCTCTATATAATCCATCTTCTAATTTCTTTCCTGTTCTTTTTTCCCATTCCTCAACTGGTATTCCATATTTTTGCTGAATTCTATCGCGGTAAAATTCTGGTATTACATTAAATGAACAGAATGGGATTATTCTTAAATCGGGTGTCAAATAATGAATATCGCATCTTTGCAATCTCTCTTCATCTTGATTATATTTATCTTGGAAGTGCATCATACCTAGGAATAAACTCTTTAATTGTAATCTACCAACAGCTTCATAGCTATGTTTAATTACAATATCAGCTATAGCTTGTGCAAACTTTAGTCCTTTAGGTTCTTTGCTTTCGTCTATGAAGCTTTTTAATTTTAATATAAACTTACCAAGTGAAACTATTCTTGGTCTTCCAGATTTTATTTCCTCTACTTCTTCTTCTAAGAATTCCAATAATCCATGAATATCAACAAATCTTGTTATAGGAACTAGTTTATTTGTTTCATCATCTTTAAATACATAAGTTCCTGCACCGCATGCAAAATGTATCGATAATTCATATTTAGGCTTTTTAGTTAAAAATTGAATGAAATCGCTTAAAGGAGTACATGAAGGGACAGGGAACCAATCTTCTTCTGCTATTTCTCCATTTGTTTGTTCTTCTACTCTCTTTATACAATCTGGAATTGTTATCCTGTATTTTTCTCTTTCAGACTTTGTTAATCTTCCTGTTAAAGATACTGGTTGGAAGTTTACAGCTCTAACAATATCCATATTTCTTTGAGCATATCTAATAATTAATCCTAATTCATGATCGTTAATGCTTTTAATAACTGTAGGTACAAGTACTACTCCAATTCCAGCTTTTCTACATGCATCTAAAACATAAGGAACTTCCCAATGGTTCTTCGGATTTGTTCTTGGTGTAACTCCATCGAAACTTAAATATAGATTTGAAACTCCTGCTTTTCTTAAAGCAATTGCATATTCTGGACCTTTTAAAGCAATTGTAATTCCGTTTGTATTTAATTGTATATGATCTATTCCTTCAGCCTTTATTGCCTTTACTATATCTATTAAATCTTCTCTTAATGTTGGTTCTCCGCCTGTAATTTGTACAGAGTTTCCTGGTACAGGTCTTTCACTTCTTAACATTCTTACCATTTCAACTATTTGTTCAATAGTTGGTTCATATACGTATGCTCCTTCTAATCCTTTTTTAACGTAGAAGAAACAATACCAGCATGTCAGATCACATCTATTTGTTATAATTATATTAGCTAAACCTGTATGGCTAAGATGGTTGCTACATAAACCACAGTTATATGGACACATGCATCTTTCCATTGGAACATTAGGAGCATGTGTACCTTTTCCATCTTTCCAGTAGGCACTAAATCTTTCATACATTCTATAAGAACCAAAATATAGTTCTTCTATTTCTCCATGTTCTGGACAAACTTTTCTCATAAAGACTTTATTTTCTCTTTCAAGAACAACAGCTTCCAATAATCTGTTACATTCAGGACATATACTTTGAGTATATCTTATTAATCTTTCATTTTCCCTTAATGAAAGCCCCTCTGATATTAATTTCTTTGGTTTGATCTGTATAAGTTGTGCCATTGAATTATCATTTGTTTAAGGGTTTAAAAACCTTCATTAACTTTACATATGTTAAAAAGGTTAATTACTTGTTTTTTAGATTTTATAGATACTTTTCACGTATTTGTCTCCTTTATTATTTATAAAATAAATAGATAACTGCCCCTATTTATACTTGAACTTCCTTTTAATTATTGTGAGTTTTAACCTTGTTCACGTTATAAATTTCAAATTTTTTACTTCTCATTATTTTAGGAGGTCAGTTTTAGGATACTAGTCTTAGATCGTTCTTAAAATTTTTATATAACATAAGTTATAATAATTCTATGGGTTATTTTAAACCAGAGGTTTTAGTATCTACAGAATGGGTACAAAATAATATAAACAATCCGCAAATAAGAATAGCTGAAGTAGATTACGATCCTTCGAATTATTATCAAGGACATGTACCAAATGCAGTACTAATAGATTGGAAAAAGGACATGAATGATCCTTTAATTAGGGATATTATAAAAAAAGCTGATTTTGAAAAACTTTTAAGCAGATTAGGAATAAGTAATGATACAACAGTTGTATTATACGGTGATTTCAATAACTGGTTTGCTGCCTTTGCTTTTTGGGTATTTAAATACTATGGCCACAAAGATGTTAGATTAATGAATGGTGGAAGGAAAAAATGGTTAGAAGAAGATAGACCAATAACAAAAGATATTCCAAGTTTTCCTCCAACAAATTATGTTGCTCAAGAGCCTGATGAAAAAATTAGAGCATATCTTGATTATGTTAAGTCTTCCTTACAGTATGTTGGCGTAGATAAAATATTAATAGATGTTAGAAGTCCAAAGGAATATAAACCATGTAAATGAAGCTCTTTCTCCTATTCTGCAATATACTATTATTTCTTTATCAGGAGTTACACCTTGACTTTCATATATTTGCTTAAGCTCTTCATAGCTTTTTATCGTTCCATCTTCTTTAACTGCAATACTCCACGGAATATTTAAAGCCTTAGGAATATGTCCACCTCTTTGTCCGCCTTCATTGGGATATTCAGGAGGAGCAAGTATTTCACCAGTTTATTTTTTCTTACAAATATATACCATAAATTTCCTTCTTTTTTTACATCTAAAAACTCATTTTTTGTTTGATCAGTCCATCTTATCATTTCCACGTAAGCTGTAGGATCATCTGAAACAAGCAAAACTATTTCCTTTTCTTGAATTTTAGAAAATAATTCATTAAGCTTCGGTATTACCGCTGCGCATTCAACACCTATTTCATAAAGATGATGATCTGGTACATATTTTAAACATTTTATTTTTAAAGTTTTTATGAGATTTTTTATATTTTCTTCTTCTTTTTTAACTTCTTTAAGAAGAATTGGTTTTTCCATTGCTTCAATCAAAGCTAACCAACCATCATTATAAGGATCATCGTTAACAATTTTTGGTTTGGATAGTATTTTTTCATTAATTTCAATTAATTTAACTTTGAAAGGCAATCTGATTCCTTCATATTTATTTAAGCTTTCAATTAAGCAAACATTCTTTCCCTTTTCTATTATACTAAGAATAGGCTTAAAGTTAATTCTTACTATTTTTCCTAAATAAAATGAAAACAAGCTAGTTATACCAATTTTGTATATATTTGTTTGTATTTCTTTAAACCAAACATTAAAATCTGGAGTATATAATAATTCTTCAGGAAATAAACAGTCTTCTATTTTCATAAAGAATATATAATCAAAAGATGTTAAAATACTAAGCTTGAGCAGGTTAACAGAACAAATAGTAACTTTGTTAAAGGAATTAGAATTTAATGATGAAGAAATAAAGGTATATTTATATATTCTTAGAAAAAAGGAATTTGTTGAAAAGGATATATTCGAATTAGGAATAGCTGAAAATGAAACTTTGAATATAATAGAAAAATTTAAAGGAATGGGTCTTATAATTGAAGGAACAAATAAAAGATTTAAATGCTTGCATCCTAGAATGGGAATAACTAATGTTTATAAAATATTGGAAGAAAAAGTCTTAAATAGTTTAAAAGAAAAAAGGAAAAAAGCTGAATTACTGGTAAGATTTTTAACTTCTTACTACGAAAAATGAATATAATGAGCACGAAGTGTGAGCATGTTATAACTTATTATAATGCAGTTAATTTTCTAAATAAAGGAGAAATTGTTGCTGTTGCTGATATCTATCATTGTAGAATTTGCAAAAAGCTTTTCGCTGATCTAAGAAGAATAGGTTTACCATTTGTTTTAGAACCAAAACTAGGTTTCGAAGAGCTTGAAGAAGGAAACGATTGGTTTTTGCTTGTATGCTATTTTGGTGAAAAATATATTTATAGTTTAGTTCAAACAGAAATAGGAAAAAAAATAAAGCATACTTGTATAGGAGGAGTAGAGAAGGAAATAGAATGTTTAGAAGAAGATAATTTCTACGGGAATGAAATTAAACATAAATTAATAAGAATAAGAAAATACTTAGGCAAAGCTGTTGATTTTTATTATTAATTTTAAAGACTTTTAAAAATATAAGAAATTAATTAATATATGCTTTCAGATCAAGCTAGAAAAGCTTTATATGAACTTGGATTAACTGCTTATGAGGTAAAAGTTTATGAAACCTTGATTTCTCATGGTTATCTAACTGCAAATGAGCTTAGTCAAATCTCTAAAATACCTTATACTAAAGTTTACGAAGTCTTAACTAGTTTATTTAAAAAAGGTTTTATTAAGATAGAAAAAGCTAGACCTGCTAAATATTATCCTATCGAACCTAAAATAGTTCTTGATTATCTTAAAAAAGAAAATGAGAAAAAATTAATACAAAATGTAGAAATTGCACTTTCCGAGTTAAATGCAATATATGAAAGAAAAGGTATAAAGGAAAAATCTGATGTATGGCTTATAAGAGGAAAAAATGATATAATTGCTAAAATAAAAGAGATGGTAATAATTTGTAAACATGAACTTTTTCTATCTTTACCTAAGTATTATCCTGAGCTAAAGCAAATAATTCCTGATTTATTTACTAGCATAAGATTTCAAAATATAAAAATATATGCATTAATAAGCAAAGATGTATCCGATACAATTTTCAGATTTTCAAACCTTAATATAGAAGTTAGGGTAGCCAAAAAAATGTTTGGAGGAGGATTGATAGTTGATTCAAAGGAAGTTTTGCTTTTATTATCAGAAGAAGATGGGGATTTTATTGCTTTATGGTCAGACCATGAAGGTTTAGCTAAATTTGCAAAAAATTATTTCTTATATGTTTGGGAATCTGCAAAACCTGTATAGAAATTATTATAAAAAATCAAATTTTGGGCTGGCCCGGATTTGAACCGGGGTTCTCCTGCGTGTGAGGCAGACATCCTACCAGGCTAGACCACCAGCCCAAATAATAAATAAGTTCTTTAGAATTTTTCTTTTAACTTTCAATTCCCTTTATGGGATACTTTAGAGCATCTGCAATGCCACAATCAGCTAGACCAAAATTCTTTCAATTCCCTTTATGGGATACTCCTTCCAATAGTTCTTTTATTTCCTGTTCCATACTTTCAATTCCCTTTATGGGATACTCACCCGTTTGATTTTAGGATATCCGCATGGGATTTTTTACTTACTCTCTAATTCATTCTTGACTCATAATTTTTCTTTTAAGGAATTAATCTATCAACATCCCTTGGAAATAATACAACTTCCTTTACGTTTCTGCTATTAGTTAAAATTAGTAAAAGCCTTGATATTCCTAAGCCAAAACCTGCATGAGGAGGCATACCTGAATCTAAAGCCTTTATAAACAAAGAGAAATTCTCAGGATTTAAGTTCATTTTCTTAAGTTTTTGAATAAGTTGCTCACTTTTATAAATTCTTTCCCCTCCTGAAGCTATTTCTAAAAATCCATAGTTAAAATCAAAAGATTTGGTTATTTTAGGATTATCTTCATGCTCATAGGTATAAAATGGTTTTAATTCCGTTGGCCAATCTATTATAAAGAAAAATTTCTTACCCATTTTTTCTTCAAGCAATTTTAAAGTATGTTGTGTCAAGTCATCACCCCATTTTATACCATAAGGTTCAAGAATTGAAATTACCTCATCATATTTTATTCTTTCAAATTTATAATCGACGTTTATTTTTTCACTTTTTAAAACTTTAAACTCTTTTTCATTATTTTCATAGAGCTTGTTAATTACATATTTTATCAAAGATTCCAATAGATCCATTACTGCATGATAGCTATAAAAAGCACATTCTACATCAAAGGATAAAAATTCTGATAAATGATAAGGTGTTCTAGATTTTTCAGCTCTAAAATAACTAGCTATTTCGAATACTTTTTCAAAGGCTCCTGAACAAATTTCTTTATATATTTGTGGACTTTGTGCAAGATAAGCTATTTCATCAAAATATTTTACTTCAAATAGTTCAGCTCCTCCTTCTGTAGCGAATTTTATTATTTTAGGAGTAAATATTTCAATAAATCCTCTTTCATATAAAAATTCACGAATATATCTAACCAATGCAGATTGAATTTTAAATATCGAATTATAATCTTCTCTTCTTAATGAAAGATATCTTGCATCTAAAATTGTATTTAATTCAGCATCAACTTTTCTAGTAACATCCAAAGCTAATGGATGTTTTGCTTTGGAAATTACTTTTATTTCGTTTGGAATTATTTCGTAACCTAATTTTGCTATTTCTGATTTTTTAACTATTCCTTTAACGTATATTACATCTTCATGATGTAGTTTTTCGCCTATCTTGGATATTTCCTCCTGGTCTTTATTTATTGTTATTTGTGCTTTTCCTGTAACGTCTCTTACAATAATAAATAGGAATTTTGCAGTATCTCTAATTTCATGTACCCATCCATACAATTCTATTTCTTTATCAACTAGCTTAGGAATTTCGTTTATGTAAACTTTTTTCATTTTGTTATTTTTAATGATTAAAATAATTTATTAGCTTAGCAATTTTTATGCATATTAAAGCTAGTTCTTTAACATGAGACTGATATAACATTAACTGACTTCCCCGCCCTAAAAAGCAAGGCTTTCATTTTAAATAATGGATATTAAAAAGTAATCTATTTTAGCATGTTAAACTTATTAAAGAATTGATATAATGAAAGCAAAAGTATGCAAAGTATGTGCACTAAGTAATATTTTTTGTTCTCAATGTAGCGAGAAATTTGAAAAAGGTATATTAAATTCTACAGAAGTAGAGGTAGCAAAGTATCTTTATGAAATTGAAGAAAAATTTAAAGAGGTCAAAAATATAAACTTGGAAGAGGTTAGTAGCATAAACAATGATAACTTATTAGTCATAGTTTCATCTCCATCTCTTTTAAATCCATTATTAGTTTCTTCCCTTTCAAAATACTTAAGTAATAAAACAGGAAAAAATGTAAAAATAGTTGAGAAAGTTAAAGATGTTAAAAAATTTGTTTCGCAAATTTTTTATCCTGTAAAAATTTTAAGTTTAAACCAGGTATGGTCGCCTGAAGGCTCTTATGAATATAATATTAGAATAAGTAAAGAAGAAATAATAAAACTTACCATTGGAATAAAAGAAATGGAAAAAGTCATATCTAAATTGTTATCTACAAACGTAAGGATAACGATAGATTAGACTTAAATTTTTTTAAATTTATAAAGTTCTTCTGTAATTTTTAATTTATGCCTTTACCTTCTCCTGAGAAAATACAGCTAGCTCAAAAATATCTGCTATTTGTAAAAATATGTAGAGAATGTGGTGCAAGAAATTCAATAAAGGCTGAAAAATGCAGAAAATGCAAAAGAAAGAATTTAAGATTAAAAAGGAGAGAAATCGTCAAGAAGTAATTAAAGCAACTTAAGTTTAGAAGTTATTTCATCTATTTTATTATTTTCATCAGGACCAATACCTAAACAAGTAATTGTTCCTTCAGGCAATTGTGTTAATCCCTTATCTTCTATTATTACTGCTATTAATCCTTTTTCAATTGCTTTTTTATACAAACTTAATAATTCTTCTAAGCTATCAACTTTTAAAACTACTTTCTTTTGTCCAGTAAATAGCCAATCTTCTGCTAATTTTTTATTTACTTTTAATGTTTCAACAAAAGCAGAAACTGAAGCATGAGCAACTTGAGCAGCAATTTTACCTTTACCCATTTTAATATCATTCCTAACAACAATAACCTGTTTTATTTCATTCATATTTTTAAAATAAATTAAATATAGAATATATGCATGATTTGATCATCGTTGGCGGAGGGCCATCAGGATTATCTTCAGCTATAGAAGCTTCTGATAATAATATAGATATTTTAATAATAGAAGAAGATAAAAGAGTAGGAATACCTAGACATTGTACAGGAATAGTAAGTTATGAAGCTTTAAAGTTGATTGGTGAACCTGCTTTTAAAAGCGTAAAAAATAAAATTAAAAAAGCTGAATTTATATCTCCTACAGGAATAAAATTCAATATAACCTTATCACATCACAAAGTTTTTGTTTTAGAAAGAGTTCTCTTCGAAGAATTATTGCTTGAAAAAGCATTAAAAAAAGGAGTAAAGGTTAATCTCGGAGAAAGAGTAAAAAAGATTTCAATTGAAAAAGAAAAAGTAAAAGTAATAACAAATAACAAAGAATACGAATCAAAAGGAATAATTTATGCAGCATCTACAAAATATAAGTTAATTGATGTAAAAGTTCCTAAAACGATTCCAGCAATACAGTATGAATTTGAAGGAGAAGTCAAAGATCAAGAATGTGTTAAAATTTTTCTTTGTAAAGAAGCTGAAGGATTTTTTGCATGGTATGCTCCTTCATCAAATAATACTTTTCTTGTAGGATTAGCTAATAAATACATTTCTCCAAAGCTAATGCTAGATAAATTTATTTCTAAGAAAGGAATTAAAGGAAAAATTTTTGGAATTTACAGTGGTAAGATAATTTTTGATAAGCCTTTTGATCAAACTGTTTTTAATAATGTATCTTTAGTAGGTGATGCTGCTGGTCATGTGAAACCTACTACAGGAGGAGGATTATATTATGGAATTTTAGGAGCAAAAATAACTGGAAAATTTTTCCCAAAATATGTGCTAAAAAGAAATGATTATTATAAGAACATAATTGAAAAATTTAATTCAAAGTATATAGCTAATCCTCTTAAAAACATGTATGAATTTTCTAGAATATTTTTCTCTTTGCCTTTCAATTTCTACGATAAGATTTTTTATGCTATAAAATCTTCAGACGCATTAAATAAAATACAAGAGAGTTATATAGATCATCATGATAGCGTTATTAAAAACTTTTTAATTGATCGTAAATTAATTTATAACTTAAGCGTAGGGTTTATAAAGGAATTCATAGACAATATATTAAGATAATATGCAATCTTCATTAAAGTTGCCTAAGTGTACAACTTGTAATAGAATAATTCCACCGTATGAAAGAGCAATAAAATTTCCATGCCCAAACTGTGGCGGGAGTATAATAGTAAGATGTCAAAAATGCAGAAAATTGGTTAATACCTATACCTGTATAAAATGCGGTTTTCAAGGACCTTAAAATGGGTAAAGTATTAGTTGTTGTAAAAGTCTTGCCTAAGGATATAAGCGTTAATTTAGAAGAATTATATCATAAAATTAAGGAAAATTTACCTGAAATTCTAGCTTTAAAGGGTTATAAAGTAGAAGAAATTGCCTTTGGTTTAAAGAGTTTAAAACTTTATTTTTCAATGCCAGATAATATCGAAGGAGGAACCTCAGTTATTGAAGATTATCTAAATAAATTTGAAAGTATAGAACAAATAGAAGTAGAGTTTATATCTCTATTAAGGGAATAATTTTTGTATGCATAAATCTAATTCTTCATTTAAAGAAAAAAAGGAATTCGTTTTAAGAGTAGCTGAAGCTAAGCAAAAGGATGTAGGAAAGGGAAGGGTAAGAATTGATAGTGAAATATTATTAAAACTTGGTAATCCAAAATCTTTAATTGTAGAAATAGAAGGAAGATCAAAAACTGTAGCTATAGCTTTACCAGCCTATCCTGAGGATGATGGATTGAAAATGATAAGAATGGATGGATTGCTAAGGAAAAATGCAAATGTTTCACTAGGAGAAAAAGTCATAATAAGACCTGTTTCTTGTAAATATGCTGAGATAATAAAACTTGCTCCTCAGGATCACATTATAAGCATAGATTCTTCTTCTTTAAATTATATAAAAAACAAGCTTCTTGATAAGCCTGTTTTAGAAAATGATCTAATTCAAGTACCTGGTCTTGAATATAATTTAATTTTTAAAGTAATATATACAAAGCCTTCAGGACCTGTTTTAATAACCAGCGATACCTCATTAATAATTTTAGAAAAACCTGTTTCTGAAATAGCAAGAGTTAAAGTAACATATGAAGATATAGGAGGATTAAAAAAAGTAATTGATAAAGTAAGAGAAATGATCGAATTACCTTTAAAATATCCCCAGCTTTTCAAAAAGTTAGGAATAGACCCTCCAAAAGGTATTTTATTATATGGCCCTCCAGGAACAGGTAAAACTTTATTAGCTAAGGCTGTTGCTAATGAAACTGCCGCATATTTTATATCTGTGAATGGTCCTGAAATTATGAATAAATATTATGGAGAATCTGAAGCAAGATTAAGAGAAATATTTGAAGAAGCAAGACAACATGCTCCTTCAATAATATTCATAGATGAAATTGATGCAATAGCTCCTAGAAGAGAAGAAGTACATGGTGAAGTAGAAAAAAGGGTTGTAGCTCAGTTACTTGCATTAATGGATGGACTTGAACCTAGAGAAAATGTAATTGTAATAGGTGCTACAAATGTTCCAAATCTATTGGATCCAGCCTTAAGAAGGCCAGGCAGATTTGATAGAGAGATAGAATTTCCTGTCCCTGATGAAGAAGGAAGATATGAGATATTGCAAATTCATACAAGAAATATGCCTCTAGATAGTAATGTAGATCTTAGAAAGCTTGCAGAATTGACCCATGGTTTTGTAGGTGCTGATCTAGCTGCTTTAACTAAAGAAGCTGCCATGAAAGCAATTAGAAGATATTTACCAAACCTAGATTTAAGTAAACCATTTCCTCTTGAATTGCTGGATAACATAAAAGTAACTTATGAAGATTTTCTTTCAGCACTTAAAGAAATAACTCCAAGTGCAATGAGGGAAGTCTATTTTGAAAAGCCTAATGTTAAACTAGAAGATATTGGGGGGTTGGATGAAGTAAAAAGAGAATTGGAAGAAGCAATAATATTGCCAATAAAAAGAAAGGATATTTATGAAAGAATGGGAATAGAACCTGTAAAAGGTGTATTGCTTGTAGGTCCTCCTGGTACAGGCAAAACTATGCTTGCTAAAGCAATAGCAAATGAAAGCGGAATTAATTTTATTTATGTAAATGGACCTGAAATATTTAGCAAATGGGTTGGAGAATCTGAAAAAGCTATAAGGGAAATATTTAGGAAAGCAAGACTTTCTTCACCTGCAATAATATTTTTCGATGAAATAGAAGCTATCGCTTCGGTTCGAGGTATCTCAGGTAGCGAAGTTTATAATTCTGTTTTAAGTCAGTTTTTAACAGAATTCGATGGTTTCAAAAGCAATGAAAATGTATTTGTACTAGGTGCTACAAATAGACCTGATCTTTTAGATCCAGCTCTATTAAGAAGCGGAAGATTTGATAAAATTATACTTATTTTACCTCCAAATGAAATTGAAAGACAAGCAATTTTTAGAATTTATCTTAAAAAAATGCCTATAGACCAAGATGTTGATATTTTTGAACTAGCCAGAATAACTAATTGGTATACAGGTGCGGATATAAAAAATGTTTGTAGAGAAGCAGCCTTAATAGCTTTAAGAGAAAACATTAATGCAAATAAAGTATATAGAAAACATTTTTTGGAAGCAATAAAGAAATTAAGTCCTTCTGCTAATGAAGCAATGGTTAATTATTTCATATCATGGTATAATAGAGCAAAACAAATGCTTCAAACAAAACCTTCTCCTATAACATTTTTATGAGTTATTATAGTTTACCTTTGGAAAATATAATTTTTGAAATAATATCAAAGAAACAAAAAGTTGATGAAAAGGAATTAATTGAAGAATTAAATAAAAGAAAAATTATAGTATCTCCTTCCGAATTAAATAATGCTTTAATGAAACTTGAATTTTATGAAAAAATAATAGTCTATTCCCAAAAAGATACAAAAATAATAATGATAAGACAATAAAATATTGATGGGTGTAGATTTAGGCGAATTAATAGAAAGAAAAAATATAAGGCTTGAAGATTTATCTGGTAAAATTATTGCTATAGATGCTTATAATGCTCTTTATCAGTATTTATCTGCAATAAGACAAGCTGACGGAAAACCTTTGATGAATAGACGTGGAGAAATAACTAGTCATTTATCAGGTTTATTTTATAGAACAATAAACTTAATAGAAATAGGTATAAAACCTGTTTATGTTTTTGATGGCAAACCTCCAAGTTTAAAACAAAGAGAAATAGAAAAAAGAAAGCAAATAAGAGAAGAAGCAGAAAAAAAATATATTGAAAGTTTGGAAGCTGGAGAAATAGAAGAAGCAAGGATTTATGCTCAACAAGCTTCAAGATTAACTGATAAAATGGTAGAAGATGCTATGAAACTTTTACAATACATGGGAATTCCATATGTAATTAGCAAATCTGAAGGAGAAGCTCAAGCTGCATATTTGGCTATGAAAAATGATGCATGGGCTGCTGCAAGTCAAGATTATGATTCTTTATTATTTGGTTCTCCGAGATTGGTTAGAAATTTAACAATTAGTGGTAAAAGGAAATTGCCTAGGAGCGAAGCATACATCGAAATTCAGCCTGAACTAATAATCTTAGATGAAGTATTAAAAAAGCTAAAAATAACTCGTGAACAATTAATCGATATAGCTATACTAATAGGAACAGACTACAATCCTGAAGGATTTCAAGGAATAGGTCCTAAAAGAGCTTACTCTTTCATTACAAATTATGGTAATTTAAAGAAAGCTTTACTTTCTCTTAAAATTCCATATAAAGACTATTATGATGAAATAAGGAATATTTTTCTTAATCCTCAGGTAGAAACAAACTATAAATTGGAATGGAATCCTCCAAATACTGATAAAATAATAGATTTTTTATGTAAAGAAAATGATTTTTCTGAAGAAAGAATATTAAATGCATTAAATAGAATTAAAAGATCAACGATATTTTCAAAAGGTCAAAAAGGTTTGGAAGCATGGTTTAGTTAATCGTTTTCATATACTTTACCTGTTCCTTTCAATGGTACAAAAGCACAATCACATATTTTATTTGAATAAATTTTTTCATCTTTTTTTCTTACTAAAATGAGTTCTTGACCAAACTCATATAAACCTACTGGAATTATTAGCCTCCCTCCATTTTCTAAATAGTTAATATATTCCGAAGGAATTTCCTTTGAGCATGCTGTAACTATAATTACATCGAATTTTTTTCTAAAAGGTAAAGAATGAGTAGCATCTGCATTTATTACATGAATAAAATAGTCAAGATTTAACTTTCTTAAATTTTTTTTAGCAAATTTAGCTAGGTCCTTTATTACTTCAATAGTAATGACTTCTGATTTTGTTATGTATTGATAAACTGAAGCCATATAACCTGATCCTGCTCCTATCTCTAATACATTATCTCCTTTTTTTAATTCAGTATTTTCGCAAAGCATTGCTACCATATGTATTGCTGAAGTTGTTTGACCGTAACCAACAGGTATAGGAGTATCAACATAAGCATATCTTTTAAATTCTTCAGGTAAAAATTCTTCCCTAGGAATTTTTTTAATGGCTTCCTCAACTTCCTTTCTTCTAATTATTCCCAATAATTTTAATGTTTCAATCGTGTTTTCCATCATTTCATATTTTTAAAAATAAACTAATAAACAAATTTTGAAATTATTCTTAAATGGGGAAAAAAGAAAAAACCGTTATGGTTGGAGGAACTTTTGAAATATTACATCCTGGTCATATTTATTTGTTAAGAGAAGCCAGAAAATTAGGTAAAGTTATAGTAGTTGTTGCTCGTGATGAGAATGTTAGGAGATTTAAAAAAAGAGAACCTATAATTAATGAAAAACAAAGATTAACAGTTATAAGAAGTATAAAATATGTAAGTAAAGCAATTTTAGGAAATCCTGGTCCTAATATTTTTCAAATAGTAACAAAAATAAAACCAGATATAATTCTCCTTGGACCAGATCAAAAAGTAGATGAAAATAAACTTAAAGATTATTTAAGAGAACAAGGTTTAGATAATGTAGAAATAAGAAGATTAAAAAAGAAATTGGAAGGAGAACTAAATAGTACAACAAGTATAATAAATAAAATATTAAAGGAATATATTAAGTAAAATGGGCCCGTAGCTTAGCCAGGTTGAGCACCCGGCTCTTAACCGGGGGGTCGTGGGTTCAAATCCCACCGGGCCCGTTTAACAGAACATGTAGTTTTATTCTTAATAAATTTTTAAAAATATTTTATAAAAAAATAAAAAATTTTTCTTAACTTAAATGGTACCCTATCCTTTTTACTTTATGCAAGGTATATTTTTTAGGTTTCAATTCATTTACAATATATTTAAATGCCTTAAGAGGTTGGCTTTTGTATCCGCATGTATAGACGTCTAATGAAGCATAGTTATATTCCGTCCATGTATGAATTGCAATATGGCTTTCCTTTATTAATGCAATAACAGATACTCCTCCCTTTTCTCCTTCTAATTTCCATGCATGTATATCAACAAGATTCATTTTAGCTATTTTAACTGCTTCTTTTACTATTTCTAAAAGTTTTTCTTTAGAAGAGATTATTTCTTTATCGCATTCATACAAGTTTCCATATACATGCTTTCCTATAATTTTTTTCTCTTTCTTTTTTAATTTAACTAGAGGTTGTCCCACTTCGGTTTTTCTAATGGATTTTTACACAGAAAGATATTTAAGCTTTTTTATTGAAGAATTATAAAAACCATTGGAAATGGAAGAGAAAAATTCTCCAAGAAACGATAGATACGATGATGTTATCATAAGGCTAAATTCTGTAAGAATTCTTAGAAGCTTAAAGAATTTTTTAAAATATAATGAAATGGAGAAAATTTTTGGGATTTCGAAATCTATTCTTTCAAGATATATTTCAGGAAGTGTTCTTCCTAGTAAAGATAAAGCAGAAATTATATATGAACAATGTATAAGTAAGGGATTAATTAGAGAAATAATTAATAAAAACAATTTAAGTAATAACGGTGTTAACAATCCTTCTTTAACATATCTTTTTTCTTCATTAATATTAAGACATTGTTACAATCTTGATGTAAATAAAGTAATTGTTTTCTTTCCAAATGATATTTTTTTAGGATTTTTAATAGCTTTGGAATTAAACTCGCAACTTGTATTTGCTTATAATGAAAAATATTTGCCTTTAGAAAAAAGAATCGAATTTACTTACAGCTTAAAATTAAATGATCCTTTTGAATATGAAATTAAAAATACAATTGCTATATCTAAAAACTCATTGAAAAAATTTGATAAAGTATTGATAACTGGTTTAAGTTTGTCACGAATGGTTGAATATTTAGCTTTGGTTTCGCTTATCAAAAAATTAAAATTCGTAGAATTAGCTGGAATAATTATCGTTTTTTCTGAAAATAAGAAATATGTTAAAGAATTTCAAGATAGATTAAACCAGATATATCCTAATATTTACTTTAAAATTATTTTATGATTTTGCAAAAGATCAAATCTTGTTATTTAAGATGAGCTCAGAAGATTGACAAGAGAAGCATTAACTGGTCTAAAGGCTATTCCTTTTTCTGTAATAATTGCATCTATTAATTCAGGATCTGTTATATCAAAGGCTAAGTTTAATACTTCGGCATCTTTTGGAGCTATGTAAAATCTTTTTATTTTAATTACCTCCTCTTTCCCTCTTTCCTCAATTTTTACATCTTCAACTTTATTTTTTGTATCTATTGTAGATGTGGGTGCTGCAACGTAAAAAGGAATTTTGTAATAATTAGCTATTAATGCTATACTTAATGTGCCAATTTTATTTATTACATGTCCGCTTAGAAAAATTCTGTCAGCTCCTACTAAAACTTTTTTTACCATACGTTTTTTCATTACAATACCTACAGCACTATCTGGAATTATTTTATAAGGAATTCCTAATTTTTTTAATTCCCACGCAGTTAATCTTGAACCCTGTAATTTAGGTCTTGTTTCCGATACAATAACTTGTATTTTTTTACTTTCAGCAGCTTTTGCTATTATTCCTAAAGCAGTCCCTATACCAACGGTTGCTAATGCGCCTGTATTACAGTGAGTTAAAATAATATCATCATCCTCGATCAGCTTTTCTCCATTTTCAGCAATTTTCATATTTGCTTTTATATCTTCTTCGCATATTTTCAATGCTTCTTGTAAAATTTTTTCTTTAATTTTTTCCAAATTTTCTTCATTGTTTATCACATTTTTTATTTTATCAATAGCGAAATACATATTGTAAGCTGTAGGTCTGGCACTAATTAACTTATTTGAATATTCTTCTATAAGGGCCTTAATTTCTTCCTTTGAAGAATATTTTTTATAAAGAGCAACTAAAGCTAAACATAAAGCAGAAGCTCCACCTATTGCAGGAGCACCTCTTATTTTCATTTCCCTTATTGCTTCTATAATTTCGTCAGGATCATTTGTTTCTATTATTTTGAATTTATTTGGTAACAAATTTGTATCTATAAATCTTACTTTTCCATCCTTGAATTCTAAGTTTATTATTATCATTTAAAAATTATTCATTTTTCATTATTATTAATATTGATGAAATATAACATAATTGTCGATGAAGAATTTAAAATATACTTGCCTTTAAATTTATCTTTAAGTTTAGCTGAATCAGGATATGGATTTATTGAAGGAAATAATCTTTATTTAGAACCTTACGAAGCTCTTTATTTATTATATAAAAATAAAGCTAATATAATGAAGGATGGAAAGAATATAAGTTTTGAAGAAGCTTTTAAGATCTTTTCAAGCAAAACTGAAAGATTGTGGGAACGCTTCATTGTTTACATGACCTTAAGGGAAAAAAATTATATTGTAAGAAAAGGATATGGAAAAGAATATGATTTTTTGTTGTATAAAAAAGGAAGCAACTATAAAGAAGATTATGCAAAATATATTGTAACTATATTAAGAGAAGGATTAAGCATTCCGATAAAAAAATTAGATGAAATGTTAGATTTTGCTAGAAGAATGAGAAAAGAATTGGTTATTGCTATAATTGATGGCAATGGTGATGTTTCTTTTTATAAAGCTTCAAAAGTTAAAATTGTATGAAAATTTTTCCATATATTAAGATTACAAGACCTTTTAATTCTTTAATGATGGGTTTAGCTGTAATAATAGGGATCCAAGTAGCTGATCCTTATTGGATAAATTTAGAATATGATTTTATTTTTGGAAAATCTCATTATTTGCTTCTTATGATTATCTCCTTTCTTGTAGCTTTCTTTATTACTTCTTCTTCAATGGTCTTAAATGATTATGCAGATTATTCTATAGATAAAATTAATTTTCCTAACAAACCTTTACCTTCAGGTTTAATAAAAAGGAATGTAGCCTTATATTATGGAATTATATTAGCTTTAACAGGTTTAATCTTTGCCTTTCTAATAAAAAATTCTCTTTCTATTCAGTTAGCTTTTACAGGATTAATAATAGCAATACTTTATAATTTTTATTTTAAAAAGAAAGGCTTTATAGGTAATTTAATGGTAGCTTATACTACTGCTTTACCTTTTATATACGGTGCAAGCTTGGTCTATTTCAAAAATTTTGAATTTATTACCATTTTATCTTCAATGGCATTTTTATCTAACGTAAGTAGAGAAATAATAAAAGGTATAGTTGATATTGAAGGAGATTCAAAAATGAATGTAAAAACATTAGCTAATACTAAAGGGCCTTTTCTAGCTTCCAAAATAGCTTCAGTATTTATAATAATTGCAATAATATTAAGTATATTACCTTTCTTAATTTCATTCTCATTTTATTATATTTTATTCATAATAATTGCTGATATAATTTTCTTATATTATACAATAAAATTATTAAAGAATCCTTCAAAATATAATTCCTATCAAGTTAAAAAAATGTATTTAGTGGCAATGTTTATTGCTTTGATAGGATTTTTATTTTTATAATATGAGTAAAGAAAAAATCCAACTAGTAAGAGGAATGCGGGATCTAATTTTTGATGAAGCTGAAAAAATAGTCAAGATAATCAATGTTGCTAGAAATGTTGGTTATTCATATGGATATAGAGAAATTATTCCTCCAACAATAGAATATTATAGCTTGTTTGCAGAAAAATCTGGATATGAAATTAAAAAAAGAATGTATGCTTTTGAAGACTTATCTGGAAGAAAAATAGCCTTGAGACCAGAAGGAACTCCTTCGATTGCTAGAATTTTTATAAATGAACTTCAAGCTCTTCCAAAGCCGATCCGCATTTCTTATTTTATAAACGTATTTAGATATGATGAACCCCAAAAAGCAAGATACAGAGAATTTTGGCAAGCAGGATTTGAACATTTAGGTTCAAGTAGTGTTTTGGCAGATATGGAAGTAATTAAATTATGCTATGATATATTTGAAAATCTCAATTTAAAAAATGTTAAAATGAAGATTGGGAACATGGATTTTATTAAAAAACTATTAAGAAAAACTTCCGTAAAAGAAGAAGACTTGCCTTATTATTTACATCTAATAGATAAAAGAAATTTTGATGAAATTAAACAAAATTTAGAAAAATTAAATAATGGTAAAGAAGTCTATGAAATTTTGTTCCAATTATCTCAAATAAAAGGTAATATAGAAGATAAATTTTCAGAAGCTTCAGAAATTTTAAAGAAATATGAAGATTTGGTTGCTTTGTTAAACAATTTTAAAGAGGAAATTTTAATTATTTCTTCTTTTTTCCATGTTGAACCAGATTTTTCGTTTGCAAGAGGTTTGGAATACTATACAGGTATAATATATGAATATTATCATGAAGATCTTAATGTTGCAATAGGAGGTGGAGGAAGATATGACACTCTTATTGAATATTACGGCGGGCCAAAAGTACCAGCAACAGGTTGTGCTTTGGGAGTGGATAGAATAGCATTAATATCTAAAGATAGTAATGGTTTAAATCAAAGAAAATGTTTAATTTATTTAACAGATATAAATAAAGAAACAATAAATCATGCTTTGAATTTTCTTAATGAAGCAAAAAAATTTAAACTTGTAACAAATTTTGATACCTCTAATAGAAGTTTATCTGAATCTATAAAATATGCGTTAAAAGAAAATTATAACTTTTTTGTTATTATTGGTGTAAAAGAAGTAAATAATAAAATTATTACTATAAGAGATTTATCTAAAAAAGAACAGTATGAAATAAGTTTAAGCAATTTATCAGAGTGGTTTTCAAAAAATGTCTGAATTAGAAAAATTAAGAAAAAATTTAAAAGAAAAAAGATTAAAGGCTCGTTTATATTTTGAAGGAGTAAAATATGTAATAGTTTTGAATAATCAAACAATTGTTGAGGAAAAAACTACTGGCTTACATGTCAAATGGTTTCAGGCTTTTGGAAACAAAACATTGAATGATATTTTCAAGCATTTTAAACTATCAAAAATTATTATTTCAAATGGTAAAGAAGAAAAGGAATTTAAAACCTTAATTGATGCTATCAATTATTTGTTATTTTAAAATATTCTTTAATAACCATTCCTTATCCATTTCGATAAGATCTTCATAATTGGTTCCTATACCTAAATATAATATTGGTTTTTTAGTAGCATAAATCAATGACAAAGGTACTCCTCCTTTTTCATCTGCATCCACTTTGGTAACAATATATCCATGTATCGGTATTTCTTTTCCAAAAATTTCTGCTTGGTAATATGCATCATTTCCAGATAAACTATCAACGACTAGTATTACAAAATCAGGCTCGATAACTTTTATAAGCTTTTTCATCTCATCTACCAAGTTTTTATCTGTTTGCATTCTTCCTGCGGTATCGATCAATACTACATCGATTTTTTTATTATAGGCATATTCTACTGCACTATAAGCTACAGCTGTAGGAGATGCGCCGTATTTATGCTTAACATATTCTACATTTAAATTTTTTGCATGTTTTTCAAGCTGTTCAATTGCTCCTGCTCTAAAAGTATCTGAACAAGCCAACAAGCATTTCAAATTATGTTCATTCTTTAATTTATAACATAACTTAGCAATAGAAGTTGTTTTTCCATTACCGTTTATTCCAATGAAAACTATAACAAAAGGTTTCTCTTGCTTGTCTTTAATCATTTTAATAAGATCATATTTAGGCAATTGTTGAAATGTTTCATCGATCAAATTTTTAAACATATTATCAACCACTTCATCAATTTTTGTAAACCTAGGAAACTTTTTGTTTAATAACGCAGATTTTATATTTTCAGTTAACTTTCGTGCAACTTCTTCAGATACGTTATTTTCAACTAAATTAATTTCAAATTCCCATAAAGCTTTATCTAGATCTTTTTCCTCTAGAGTAGTTGTGGTTATTTTTTCTTTAACTTTGCTTATTGCTTTTTTAATACCGTTAAACATTAACTTTTTTCAGACAATCTTGCTATTTCCCTTTCTACTCTTGTAATTATATTACTTAACTCTTGAATTATTTTATTCAAATTCTCAATATTTTCCATTAATCTTTTCTTCCTTCTATTTATAAAATCAATTGTTTCTTCTAAAGTGTATTCTACGTATATTTTACTTCCTACATGAACCAGAAGTTTTGTGTTTGGTTTATAATTTATTAAAATATGAGAACCACTTCCTATTGATGCAAACATTTCAACATTATCTTCTTTAAGCTTTTTTAATTCTTCAAAGCAATTCGAAGTAATTTCCATTTCATTATATACTGTTAGCATCAAAGTTAACTGATTTTGATAATTTTCCAATAATTGTTTGTAATATTCATATTCAATCAATTTCCTATTTAATATAGCTTCTTTACTGCTCATTTTTTATTTCTTTTATTTCTTCAATAAAAATATGAGCCCTTTTAACTTTATAATTGCTTCCTAAAGTAGAAAGCAGAATATTTATAGCATGTTTTAATGAATATGCTTTTATCCTTTTTTTAAATCTTAAATAAAATTCAGTGCCTTTTCTTATGTATCCTTTAGCTTCAAAATCTTTAACCACTTTTTCCGAAGAAGATTTGGTCGATTTTCCCAATTTCAACACCCGTTGTCATCCCACCTACAATTCCTCCTTTATTATTACATATTAAACCTAATTTAATAATTTTACTTCCTCTGTTTACACTTCCATAACCTCCATTTGTATTGAAAGTATTTTTGAACATCTCTAGCGTTTTTTCACTAAAATAGTTTGAAGCTAAAAATCCTTTATCGTTAACATATAAGAATGATGCTAAGTAGTTTTCTCCTTCAGGCAAAAAAGAAATATTTTTAACTTTTAAAGTTTCCTTTATTAAATTTATTTCATCCTCATTAAAATTTATATGAAGAACTGCACCACTCGAATTACAGCTTATTAAATTACCTAACGCATTATATTTAGATTTCAAAACTTCAACATTTTCAAAATATGAAGTCATCTTATCCCTTTCCTCCTTTGTAGAATTCCAAGGCAACAATATTCCCTTTTCATTAAATGCTACAAAAATTCCTATTAAGCTACTTTCTGCAATTGTAGTTTCTTCGATTTCTACTTCTAAAATTTCTTTAAATAATTCCTTTGTTTTTTGAGATACACCTTTTGGTAAAAAACAAACCTTATTTGTAGCTATAGAGAAAGCACCTATAATTTCCATATTAAAAATAAATGCTCTATCTATTCCTGCCATAAAATTAAGCAGAAAATACCAATGCTCTATCTTTATTCGTTATTATAATCTTAACTTTTATTTTTCTAGGAGGTTTCTTAATACCCCTCTTCCATATTGCTTCATTAACTTCTTGGCTGATCCATATTTCCTTTTGCTTTGTAAATCTTTTAACTAGTTCTTTTAAAAGTTTTACAGCTTTTTTACTTCTTTTATATAATGGAGCCTTTTTAGCATCTCTTAAATTTATTGTCATAATTCTTTCTTCTTTAATACTTTCATCTTCATAGAGAAAATCTTCTATTTTAAATTTTTCTTCTGTAGTTTCTTCCTTTACTTCTTCTTTTATTTCTCCTTTTCTAACTTCTTTTTCTTCACTCATGGTTTAATGGAAGAAGTGCGCCAACTTCTTTTTCTATTATGTCTTCTTAATCTTTTTCCTCCTACTTTTGTTTTCGCTGTAACCCATATAGGAACAGCTTCTGCTAGCTTACTTTCTCTTGCTAATTTCTTTTTTCTATAGGGGGTCTTATTTCTTGCCATTATTCTTTTTTATAAATTTTGAACCTTAATTCCCTTGTTGTTTGAATAGACCTTAATAGCTCTTTTATCTGCTCATCTGTCAAAGGTTCTTTAATTTTGCCAGCCAATGCAAGTTGCATTAATTGTAATTCAAGTTGATTTATTAATTCAGGTTTGACTAATTTAACTGTATTAATTCTATTTCTTGCTTCAGGTGTTAAAATCTTCCTTAATATTTCTTCCTTCTTTAATTCAAATTCTCTTCTTTTTCTTTCTTCATCATAGGATTCTTCTAATCTTTTTCTATATTCTTCTAATTTTCTTCTTCTAATTTCCTCAAGTTCCAAATCTTCACTCATTTTCTCACCTATACTTAGCTAATGCAGGAATTTCTTTAACTATTTCATTATATAATTTATCAGCTATTTTATATAACAATGATTGTCCTTCACTAGTTAATATTCTTCCTTTGGGAGTTTTTTTAACATATCCTGCCATTTCCAATTGTTGTAATATTTTTCTTATTATTACTCCGCTAGCTTTAACATGATGTTCCCTTCTTTTACTAAACTTTTTTCTCCCTCCGTATAAAACTCTTAAAGTTTTAACGCTTACTGGTTGCAATAAATATACTTTCCTTAATATAGCAGCAGCCCTAGTATACCACCAATCATTTTGGATTGGCAATCTTTCCCTTGAAGGAGAAGTTTTAACGAATACAGACCATTGTGGAGGCTGAATTTCTTTAACATTTTCTTTTAAATATCTAGCTAACTCAGCTATGAATCTATCAGCAGGAATTATTTTAGGATCTACCATATGTGTTAAAATTTAAGTAAGAATTATTAATATATTTTTCTTTCAACTTCTTTTCTAATTACTCTACCGCAATCTAAACAGGTAGTTATTATTTTAATTTTTTTCCCTTTTCCTTCAATTCGAATCCTAGCACCATCAGGGGGTAATAACAAGTTAAAACAGCTTTTGCAATATAGGGATCGAAAATCTTTAGGAAATTTTAAATTAAATCGTGTCTTTATTTTATACGCATGATAAACACAGTTCTTTGAAAATTGTTTATTGATCTTATAATACTTTAAAGCATAATTTAATAAGATCTTAATTCTTTGCTTAGCCAAATCTATTTGCTTATACTTCCTCACATAACTTTTTAAGATTTTTTATTAAATATTTATTTTGGAAATGGCCCGGATTGAGTAGCCTGGTAGCTCGTAGGCCTGTGGAGCCTATTGCATGGGTTCAAATCCCATTCCGGGCCTGCTGTTAATTTTATTTTTCTCTCTTTAGTTTATTTTATTGAAGGGCCGGTAGTTCAGTGGTAGAATGTCCGCTTCGCACGCGGAAGGTCGAGGGTTCGAATCCCTCCCGGTCCATTCGATTAAAGTATTTAAAGCTTTTGCCTCCTTATTCTTAATAGAAATTCTAACTATGATTTAAGAGGTATGCCCAATTATTCCTGATTATCATTATAACAATGTTACTATTGTTTATTCAACTTTATTCTATTTTAACAGGTAGTGCCAGGCTACCGCATAAATAATCTTGTGAGATTATCTTTAAAGGTCTGATACATTTGATTTGAAGGGAAGAGCATGGGAACAGAAAAAGCTCTCGAGAATTTTATTTAATAAGAAGTTAGTCCCAGCACAAAAAAATCAACTTGTCTGAAAGTAGATATGGAAAATGGAAAGGTTTAGCCTTTCATTACATTTTTACTGATTTATTTTGGAATCATATAGGAAAAGAAGATAGAATAGTTAGAAAAAGAAATTAGTCTATGATGATTGAATGAGCTCTATTGATAAGAGTATATAAGCTTTAAAGGTTTGTGGTGAATATTTGGCAATTTCTTAAGCTAACGAAGAAAATTTTGGAATATTGAATAATCTTTTAGTTAAAATTTCACTCAAGATGATGTTGTTTTATTCAGATTTATTCAATTATAACAATTTTTGAACAGTTGGCAAAAGATTCGAGAGCTAAAAACATATAACCGTAGAGTTTTTATATTGTTAGTAACAATATTTTTATATGGTTAAAACAACCATAAATTTGGATGATGAGATATATAAAAAGTTGGTTGAGGAATCAATAATGAGATTTGGCTCAACTAAAAAAATATCATATTTAATAAATGAGAAATTAAAGAAAGTAGTAATAGGGTTAGAGTCGCCCAAAAAAACAATAGCAGAGGAAACTTTTGGACTTTGGAAAACTTGGAAAATTTCCAGTGAGGGATATGTTAGAAAATTGAGAAAAGAAAGTGAAAAAAGACTTAAAAGATTAGGAATATGAAGTATGTTTTTGATACTAGCATTTTAATTGACCATTTAAGAAATATCACAGATGCAAGGATTCTAGTAGAAAAAGTAGAAAGAAAAGAAGTTGAAGGAATAATCTCAGTTATTACTGAAGCAGAACTTTTATCTGCAAAAAGATGCGAGGATGCTAAAGAAAGGGAAATGATAGAAAAGTTGCTGAAAATTTTCAGAAAAGTAGAGTTGGATAATGAAATAGCAAAAATTGCAGCCAAATTTAGAAGAGAATATGGAATTAGCTTACTAGATGCTATTATTGCAGCTGTAGGTTTTAAAGAGAAATGTGCAATTCTTACAAAAAATATAAAAGATTTTGAGAGAGTAAAAGTAGTTGAGATAAAAAAGCCGTATTAAAACCAGGCTATTAAAATTTAATTAGCATATAAGATTATCGCTAAATTAGCTATATGTTTTAAATAGAAAAGTTAAAATTAAGCCGAGAATAAAAATGAAAATCTATTATAATAATTTGGAGAAACCGTGCGGAAAATGTGTGGGTTGCAAAGTGAGGATTAAATCGTTTGAGCTTGCTGGAGTGAAAGATCCTTATTAGCTGAGGTATAACATATTTTTGGTGTTTAAAGGCTTATGTAGAACTAACAAAACTATATGCTTTGTGGGTTACTTCAATTTTTATCAGAGTTTACGTAAAACCTTATTTCAAATTAACGTATAATTTTGCGATTAAATGAACCGAAAAGGTCCTGGCCGCTTAGGATCCTGCTAAGCTTAGCTCAGCTGCCAGTAGCACTAAATTTCCATCTAATTCCCATTATTTCATTGTATTCCTCGCCAATTCCCTTACAGACCCTATTTTTTTCACCTTCACTTAACTGTAATTTTCAATCGATTTATTCAAGATTTTTAGAGACAATAAACTATATCCTGCTAATTGGATGAAATTGGATAAGGCCTGCCATGGAGACAATAGAATCCTATGTGAGACCAAATTTTTGTTTCACTAATTAAAACATTAAAATCCGGCCTTCGTAATTTTATTCAGGAATTCGTGCGGTAAAGCTCACACAGTAGGTAGGGGGATACTAACTCTGGTATTCATAACACTTTAGTTAAAACGCCCAAACTCAATAAAGAAGATAAATTAAAGGAGATTCTTAGTGCGATTTTTGTTAGTGTTATCTTAGGAATGCTTATTATTTTTTGACTGGAAGTTAATGCAAGATCATTTATTTTTATTACGAAAAAACGACAAAGTTCCTTTAGAGGAACAGTGCATCATTGATTTTATTCAAAAATAAGAGTTATAGATTAAGGAACAAAACTTTTACAAAATAAAACCTTGCCTTTCAAGGCGTAAGGAAGTAAGTCCTATTATCATTATTATTCTCGTATGATTTCCAATATTGTCACTTCACATGCTGAGAAGTAAGTTTCTCAATTTTTTGTAAAAAGTTATAAAAATTATTTAAAATGTTAAACTTTTAAGGCATTTTCAAATATAATATAATACGTTTAGTAGGTGAACCTCATGAATGAAGATAATACTAATGAAATAATAAGGCTAAGAAGATTATTAAAAGAATTGAAGAAGAAAGAAGGTAAAGGAACCGAACTTATTTCTTTGTATATACCTTCTGAAAGGCAAATGAGCGATGTATTAAATGTATTAAAAAATGAATATTCGCAAGCAGGTAACATAAAGGATAGAAACACAAGACATAACGTACAAGAAGCATTAACTTCAATTATTCAAAGATTAAAATTGTTTAATAAAGCTCCTCCTAACGGTTTGGTTGTATTCGCTGGTTATGTAGATAAAGGAATACCTGGCGCAGAAGAATTCGAAATTCATTTAATAGAACCTCCTTATCCAATTTATGTTTATTTATATAGATGTGATTCTCGTTTCCATACTGAAATATTAGAAGAGAGTATTAAAATGGGTAAAAAGTATGGTTTGTTGGTATTAGATAGAGAAGAAGCATCTTTCGCTATAGTTTATGGTAGTAATATTGAAATACTTGAAACAATTACTTCAGGAATACCTGGAAAACATAGAGCAGGAGGACAATCTGCAAGAAGATTTGAAAGAGTTATTGAGGTTATGACTAATGAGTTTTATCATAGAGTTGCTGAAAGGGCTGTAAAATATTTTCTTAGGGAAAACTCTGTTGATGGCTTATTAGTAGGAGGACCTGGACCAACAAAAAATGAATTTCTCGATAAAGATTATTTACCTACAGATTTAAAGAAAAAAGTAATAGATGTTATAGATTTGGGATATTCTGGAGAAGAAGGAATTTATGAATTGATTGAAAGGGGAAAGGAAAGTTTGCAAAAGGTTGAAATAGTTAAACAGAAAGAGGAAATTTCTAATTTTTTAAAATATTTAACTGAAAATCCTAAGCAGGTTAGTATAGGTTTAAACGAAACTTTAGCAGCTTTGGATAAAAATTTACTTTTGAAAATCTTAATACCTGAAGATTTGGAAATAATAAAATTAATATATGAATGTTTAAGTTGTAGAAACAAAGAAGAAATTCTTACCCATTCGGAAGAAATTATTAAGTTAAAATCCGAATTAAAATGCAGCAAATGTAACTCAACTAATTTAAAATTTGAAGAAATAAATGAAACTGATAATATTTTAGAAAAAATCTTTGAATCAGGAATAGATTTAATATTTCTAAGTAAAAATTTAAACGAAGCTTCTTCGATTAAAAAAAGCTTTGGAGGTATTGTAGGAATATTAAGATACTAATGAAAAAAACCATTCTAAAATTGGGTGGACATTTGCTTAAAAATGAACTTTTTAAAAAATATGCAGAAACATTAAACGAAGCAATAAAAATAAAGAAAGATTTAATAATTGTTATAGGTGGTGGAGATAAAGCAAGGGAATTTATTGAAATTGGAAGATCTCTTAATTTAAGTGAATCCTTTTTAGATTATCTGGGAATTTTAATAAGTCAAGTAAATGCTTTAATTTTTCATCAATATCTTTCTAAATATAATGAAATTTATTTTGTTAAAGAACTGGATAAGTTAATTGAACTAGCAAATTTAAATAAAGCAATAATATGCGGAGGCTTCTTTCCTACGATCTCGACAACCACTGTTGCGTGCATGATTTCTGAACTTGTAAATGGGGAGCTATTATATGCTACAAATGTTGAAGGAATATATGATAAAGATCCAAAAAAATTTAAAGAAGCAAAACTTTTATCTCGTGTACATATTGATGATTTAATCAAAATTTTTGAGAAAAACCAAGAGTTTTATGCTGGAGGATATAAATTATTTGATTTACAATCTTTACAAATATTAAAAAGGTCGAAGATTCCTGTTAGGGTATTCAATGGAGAAATTCCCGAAAACATTTTAAAAGTTATAAAGAACGAAGATATAGGAACAATAGTATATTATTAAAGAACGTTTTAACCAATTAAAAGGAATATAAATCCTTTAATAATAATTAATATTTGGTAGCAGGGGTTCCCGAGCCAGGTCTAAGGGGCGGGACTCAAGATCCCGTGGCTTTGAGGCCAGCGTGGGTTCAAATCCCACCCCCTGCATAATTTACTAAAAAATCTTTAATTATTTCCTCAGTACTTTTACTTTTTAATTTTTTATATAATCTCAAATAAGTTTTCTTTAATCTTTGGTAATCTTTGTTATAAATTAAAGAAATGTCTTTGAGAGATAAATTTTTGAATCTCTTTTGACCGATTATTTTAAGTATAAGAGCTTTTTTAAAATTTAAATTGGTATAAAGTTTTATTCTCTTTTCAAATTCTTTATATCTTCTAAAAAGATTATTTTTTGAAATTCCTAGAAACTTAGCTACAGTTTCAAAAGAAATATTGACATTATTCCTTTTACAATAAAAAATTATTGCTATACCTAGAAAAATCTCTTCTATGCCGCTATAATTTAAAAATACTTTAATTATATTAATATATTTTTTTGCTTCTTTTATTGTTTTTTTATTTATTAAAGAATTGTCTTTAATTTCATTTCTTATAATTTTAATTATTTCCTTTCTACTTTTAATTTTTTTATCTCTTATTTGATATAAAATTTTATTATTTATTTTATTTTTATATTTTAATGGTATTTTTAATTTTAAAAAAGTTTTAGAAAAATATAAATTATTTCTCCTGAATTTTTGTTTTAGCTCTTCTTCTTTTATAAAATTTGCTGTTGAAAAAATTATAATATTGCTAACAAATCCGCATTGAATGCATACTAAATATTTAGAATTGTTGATTTCTTTTAATTCTTCACCGCAATTATCGCATTTAAGCATTACTTTCTTCTAAAAAGTATATTGTTTTGTAAGAAAGTCTTTTGTATTTAACTCCAGGCATCTTTATTAAATATTGACTGATTTTCTGCGGAGTAGCCTCTATTCCTTTGGCTAAAAGATAAGCTGCTATATCCTCTACGGTAGCTTTTTTTAGTTCAAGTAATGATTTATAAAGCGCTGCTTTAAAGTATAGGCTATCCATCAAAAATTATTATTAAAAAAATATAAAAGGTGCCTAAGTGATTTCCTCTATGGTCATTAAATTTCTCTTTATATCATAACTTAAGTATAATTTTGTGATTTGTTTATTAATTTCTATATATGTAAAATTTACGTAATACTCTACTTTATTCATGTAAACGTTTTTTATTATTTTGTTTGGATCATAGAGAATAATACTAATGTTTTTGCTAACTTCTATTGTATTATTATAGATTTTTATCCATGTATTAGGTGGAAGTTTTATTATCAGTCTTGTAGATTCTAATGGATTACCATAAATTTTTTGAATATAATTATTTAAATCGTTTAAAGCTGTTTCTAAAGCTTTTTCTGAGGTATATTCGTTATAAAAATATACTGGCGTTATACCTAAAGCAAAGGTTATTCCAATTATTATTAACAAACTTAAAGTGATTAAAAAGCTATTTACTATTTCGCTATTCATGCTAAAAGCCAGAATATTATTCCAAAATTATTAATAATCTTGATTAATAGACTGTCTTTATACTTTCCCTCAGTTATTATTGTGAATTTATTATCAGATGCTAAAATTAATGAATCAACTTTAATATTGTTATAATAAGTTTCTATTTGATAGTTAGTAAAGAAATGCTTTTTAAAAAAGGAAAAAAGAGTTATTTCGACTTTATAGTACACGTTTTCACTTTCATCAATAATAAAAATTTCAGTTGCAACGATGCTTAAAGTTACATTGAACAAAATTCTGTTATCATATAAACAATAAACAGAAAAAAATCCATCTTTTCCTTTCTTATTATTGTTTGTTATGAATGTTTTAACTATATTTTTATTTTTACTTATTTTTTCAGCCTTAGTTAAGGAGTTATTTAAATATTCATTTGCCAAATTTTCTGCAATCTTAGCTATACTTTGAGTATTATTCTCGTTTATGTTATAGTTAAAACTTCTTTGAGTACCATAGGATATCGATTGTATACAAAAATAGGAAATGTTAACTTCTTTAAGGAATATTTCTTCTTTATTTATTGTTTGAATATTTAATGTTGTAATATAAAATGATGAAAGAATTATTATCACTGCTATAATAGCTGAAATAGGAATTAAAACCTGTGCTTTTTTATTCATTTGCTTATACATAGAACAATAATTAATATGTTAGTATATTCAGTACCGTTTCTACCATTTAATATGATATAAGATGAATTGCACATTGTTTTATCAAAGTTATTTCTTTGATGATACCATAATAGATTTAAATTTTCATCGTAAGCTTCAATTCTGTATCCATAATCTGGCGGTATAGCTTTTTCTAAAAAATCTAAAATTCTATCATATTTTGAATTATATACATCTGTAGCAATGCCACTTTGAATTAAATAAGAAAGTATTCCTGAAGCAAGCTCTCTGTTATCTTGATTTTTATTGAAATTAACAGCATTAGTTTGTAAATAATTGCTACTAATTAATAATGAGCTGAATATTATAAAGCTTGCCAATATAGCTTCTATTACTCTTGCTTGAGCTGTTTTATACATATACCACTACTCTAACGATTATTAATGTCTTGTCTATATAAGCTCCTACATACTCTCCTTTGTTTATCAAAGGTTTTTTAGAACTTTCAAACAGTATTTTCTCTTTTACTCCTTCGTTTGTATTTTCAATTTCTTTGATTTGAATATATATTTTTATATTATCTTTTATTCCATAATTTTGAGGATCTTCAGAAGGATTTTTAAATTCTTTGTTATATATTATTTGCTGGCAAATTATCTTAGCATAATTATTTAATAAATTTTCCATTTCTTTTTCTTCAGAGATATTTGAGTATATTATAATGTTATTAACTGTCCATATGAAAACTATTAAAATAATTATAACGCCAAAAATTGTTTCGTTTAAGTTTTCCATTTTAAATTGAAAATAAGTTTAAAAATAAGCTTAAATTTAAAGCTAAGAAATTCAAAACTAAACAAATTAAAGCATTTTTGCTTCCTAATTTTAAATCTTCTCCTATAGAACCGCTAAATAATCCCAATAAAATTGAATTTAAGAAACTTGAAGTGTAGAGCATTTCATTTAGTAAAAATATATTGTTTATAGAAGAGCTTAATATGAATGAAGGAGCATAAATTAAGTTAATTTCTCCAAAAACTTTGCTTAAACTGATTAATACGTTTGAAACTATACCTACCGCGAAACCTAATAATAAGCTTAAAAGAAATGAAGAATAAGCAAAGAAGTTACTTCTTAATTTAATTATTCTTCTATTATTTTCAAGTTTATTTATGAAATCAGCAATTTCTTCAAATGTAGAAGGATCTATACCAATTCTGTCACTTTCATCTATAATGGTAAATATTTGTTTAAATATTATCGGTATATTTTCTTTATCAAGCATATCTTCAGTATTCAATCCTAATTTTTTTGCAAATATTATTTTCTTAAGTAATGTATTAGTTTCTTCATCATATCTATCATGGATTTTTTCTATAGCTTGATAAACTCCATTACCTTTCTTAATCTCTTCAGAAATATCCCTAATTACTATTGGTAAATTTCTTAAGAGCTTTTCCTTTTTACTCTTTTCTTCAAAAACTAATAAATATAATATTAATAAATTAAAAAGCAAAATTAAAAAAATAAATAAAGTAAATGTTATTAATTGAATTATAAATAAAAATAATAAAACAAAATTAATAATAGGAAAAAGAATTATTTTTTTATCTTTCTTAATTTTAATTGGGATATAAAAGTAATTTGGTATGGCAGCTTTTAAAATAATATAAAATATTACCGAAAAAATTATAGGAAATATATATAAAAAGAATATAAATTGAAAAATACTAGAAAAACCAATAAATACTGAAGTAATTGCTATTGTTACAGGTAATAATATAAAAACTATAATTTGGGAAGCCGTTAATATGTTGAATTTTTCGACAACATTGTTTATTTTTCCTTCAACATACTTAAATATATCTTTAAGCTTTTCTTTAAATAACAAGTATAAATTGGAACCTAAAGATATAGATGTGGCTGTTAAAAGTAAACTTTTCACTTCTTGAACTGGAAACCTTTTTGAATATAATGATATTGATTGAATGGGATTTAAGTTGAGTAAAATTCTCAATTTTTCTATTTGGAAAAACATTTTGGTAAAACCTTTAAAGAATTTACTTCTTGCTAAATAGGATAAAGCATAATATGGATTCATGTTAGAAGCGCTGAAGATTGTTAAGATCATTGAAGCAAAAGGTAATTCTCTATCTAAATCTGATTTTATTTTTCCTTCCTTTAAAATAGGTAATAAAATCAAGTAGATTAATAAAATAAAAGGATATATTAACAAAATTATTCCAATAACCATAACTATAGGATTAGATCTTATTAAATCAAAGAATAATATAAAAAGAACAATTATTAAAATGTTGGATATCAAAGCAGATAATAATATTTTTAAAATACTTTTTATAAAGTTATTTGGTGTTTCGTTAATATCTGAATAATATAATTTTGTTTCATAGAAATTAATCAAATTATCTTTAAATTTTGTCTTTCTTTCAATAATTATTAATAAAGTTTTACTTATTATATTTATTAAAAAAATTGATAATAGACCATAAAGAATAAGATAAAAAGCTATTAAAAAATTATTTAAAAATATTAATAATATAGTTGAAAAGAAAAATACATTAAAATTTATTTTTGAAATTTCTTTTATTTTAAATATTTCTATAATTCTATGCAAAATATTTTTAAGTTTTCCCTCTTTCTTTTTTTCCTCGATTATTATTTCCTCAGACATTTCCCATCACACCTACGCCTTCTTCTTCTATTTCAATTTCTTTCCCTTCCTTTTCTTCTTCCTTAATTTCTTCAAGGTTGAACTGCTTAGGATTTTCATAAAATTTCCAAATAAGCTGTGTAACGAATCTATAATCTAAGAATTTTTCATCAATTAAACTTTTTTCTTTTAATTTTAAGAAAAATTTATGTTTTGTAATAAGATCATTAATAAACATTTTTTCATCCCATCCTTTTTCCTCCATTATTAGCTTAGCAGTAGGTAATTTTACAATAGTTTCAAGCTTTGGAACATTGAAGCTATCCTTTATGCTATCGTAGGAAAACATTTTATAAAATTTAACCTTCTTCCTTTCCAATTGCACTTCTAGATCATAGATGCCTGCTATTCTTCGAACAAATACCTTTCTAGGAACACCCCTTTCATCTTCTTTTATTAAAACATATTTTTTAATATTAACTATCGAATGTAAAGAAGCTAGACTGCCAACATCAACGTTTATAGGCTCGTTTATTAATCTTTCTACTGCAACATTATGGGTTTCTGCATGAAAACTGGTTATTCCTCCATGGCCTGTCATTATAGCTTGAGCCCATATTC